>CAZXOC010000038.1:0-35698 GCA_964642165.1 uncultured Planctomycetaceae bacterium
CCAGGAGCCGGCCGGACAGTTCCGGCCGAAGGCCGACCTGATTCCGGAGGGGTCCGACGACCCTCGGAGGGACGTGTGCCCACCGCATCCCGAGGAGACCGCCCAACTGCCCATTGCGCACTTCGCTTGACGTCATCCCGGCTCCGGACGTCTACCGCGGGACGGGCCGTGATGCTATCATGGGGCAGGCACCGACCGTTGCGCGTCCCACGGGCGCGCGGGACGGCAGGTCGCGGCCGTGCGGTATGGAATCGCGGACGTATACAGACCGAGCGGGGCGTTGGGGGCACGCGTTTGCGGCCACGTGGCTGATCGCGCTGGCGGCGGGGCTCGTCGAGTCGGCAACCAGGCCCTCGGGGCAGACCCGCCCGTCGCGCCCGCGCCTCAAGGCCTACCCGACGCGCTACTACGTCCTTCGCAGCGACCTGGACGCCAACACGGTCCGCGAGGCGGCGGCCCGCATGACGGCGATGGCCGAGGAGTACCACCGCCGCACGCGCGGCTTCGCCGGGGTCATCCGCAAGCGCCTGCCCTTCTACCTGTTCTCCCGCAGGAAGGACTACTACGCGGCGGGCGGGACGCCAGGCAGCGCCGGCGTCTACGTCAGCGGGCGGCGGGTGCTGATGGCCGTCGCGCCCTTCGGCGGCGACGAGAACCTCTGGCACACGGTCCGGCACGAGGGCTTCCACCAGTTCGCCGACCTGGTCATCGGCGGCGACCTGCCGATCTGGGTCAACGAGGGCCTGGCCGAGTACTTCGGCGAGGGCGTCTGGACGGGGGACGCCATCCTCACGGGCGCCATCCCTCCGTACCGCCTGAAGCGCCTCCGGGAGCACCTCCGCAAGGGCAGGATCCTGCCGTTCGAGGAGATGCTCTCCCTGGGGCGCGAGGACTGGCACGACGACCTCCGCGACTCGTACCGGGCGTCGGTGCGGCCCCCCACGAGCGGGCCGGCCGGCGAGGAGCCGCCCGGGCGCGAGCGCGAGCCCACGCAGGCCCGCGTCAACTACGACCAGGTCTGGTCGATGGTGCACTTCCTCGTCCACGCCGAGGACGGGCGATACCGCAAGGGCTTCTCCGACATGATCCGGGACATCTCGCGGGGGCGGAAATGGCGGGACTCGTTCCGACGGCGCTTCGGGGGGGACGTCGGCGCCTTCGAGCAGCGCTACCGCGACTGGTGGCTCGCCCGAAAGCCCAACGCCACGGCCGAACTGTACGTCCGGGCCGTCGTCCAGACGCTCACGAGCTTCCTTGCCCGGGCCGTGGCCCGGGGCCAGACGTTCCGGGACGCCGAGGACTTCCTCCGCTCCGCCCGCCACGGCGAGCTGAAGTGCCCCAAGGGCCAGTGGCTCCCGCCGCGCCTGCTGAACGACGCGCTGCTGCACGCCCGCAACTGGCGCCGCGGCTGGTCGCTGGACACGTCCGGGCGCGTGCCCAAGCTCCTCCTGCGGTGGGGCTCGGAGAGGACCTTCACCGGCACCTTCACGCACGCCCGCGGGCGGGCCGACCACGTCAAGGTGACCGTCTCTCCCGGCCGCGCGAAGTAGCCCCTCGCCCGTCGACGGTCAACGCGCTGCGGATGGCGTCGACGATCGTCTCCGTCCCGGGGCGGTACAGGTCCCGGGCGGCCCGGGCCATGCGGCCGAGCGCCTCGCCGTCGCCCAGCAGGCGGCGGACGTGCTCGACCACCTCGCGGCGCCCGCGGGTCACGACGGCGGCGCCGTGGTCGGCCAGGTACGCGGCGTTGCCTGCTTCCTGGCCGGGCACGGGCTTCATCACGACCATCGGCGTGCCCCTGGCGAGGCACTCGGCGGTGGACAGTCCCCCGGCCTTCGTGACCATCAGCGAGCAGACCGAGACCAGCTCGTGCACCCGGTCGGTGAAGGCAAAGGCCGCCAGATCGGTTCCGGCCTCGGGCAGTTGGCTGAGCTTGCCGAGCAGTTTCTTGTTCCGCCCGGCCAGCACGCCCACGAACGCGCCCGGGCAGGCCTGACGGATCGCCCGGGCGATCCGCACGATGGGCCCGCAGGTGAACTCCACGCCGCCGGCGAGCAGGACGATCGGGCGGTCCGCCGGCAGGTGCCAGTCGGCCAGGACGCGCTCGCGCGCCACGGGCTGGGTCCACTTGGCCTGGATGGGCATGCCGCTGACGGTGATGCGCTGCGGCTCGACGCCCCACCGGCGGAGGCGCTCGGCGGTCGGCTCGGCCGGGACGAACCAGTGGTCGACGCCCTCGGAGTACCAGAACCGGTGCATGAGAATGTCGGTGACGACGACGACCTGCGGCGCGTCGAGCCGCCCCCGCCGCGCCAGCCGGGCCAGCGCCGGGCAGGCCACGAAGTGCACGTGGATGACGAGATCCGGGCGGGTCTCCAGCACGTACCGCACGAACGGCTGGAGGCAGCGCCACTCGGTCCAGAGGCGCCTTCGTTCCCGCAGGCTGCGCCGGGCGGTGTGCGGCCGGTCGCTCAACCGGAACCCGAGCCCGTAGAAGAACGGGAACTTCGAGACGGCGGTCGAGTAGCCGCCGGCGTAGTAGAGGCGGAACAGGCGGCTGGTGAGCGTCAGCACGTCGCGCACGTCGATGTCGGCGTCGGGCATGGCCGACCGCAGGCCGTCCGAGATCGCCCGCGCCGCCGAGGCGTGTCCCGCGCCGACGGACGCCGAGGCGATCAGGACCCGCCGCCTCGCCGTCGTGTGCTCCTGTGCACCCATCCCGGACAGTCTCCCCGCACGCCCGCAAACCTGCAAGGCCGCACGCCCCTCGCCGCCGAGCCCTCGGGCCGCCTGCGAGCCGGTCAGTCCCCGCCCTTCGGTCGGCGGGTGAGAGAGGCCAGCAGCTCGGCGGCCTTCTGCTGATAGGGGTTGGGCGGCCCCTCGACGACGAGGCTCAGGTGCTTCTCGGGCTTCTGGACGCCCTCGACCAGGCCGATCGCGCGGGACTGCGCGGTGCGAAGGGCCAGTTTGCCCAGCTCGAAGTTCGCGACGATGGCCGCGTCGGTCGTCACGTCCTTGGCCAGTTGCACGAGCATTTCGGCCCGGCGGTAGACGTCGGCCGTCTGGAGCGCCACCGCGAGCTTCAGGTTGTCGCCCATGGCGGTCTTCTCCCGCCCCTTCGCGGGGTCCAGCAGGCCTTTCAGGCGGTCGTAGTAGTCCGGGACCTTGGGGTTGATGTCCAGCAGGACCGCCAGGGCCTCGGCGCTGGCGGGGTCCTCGAGCACGCCGTTGCGCTGCACGAGCCACAGGAGGCGTTCGACGGCCTCGGCGGCGTCGCGGTAGTACCGCCGGCTGGGCACGTCGGGCTCCGGGCTGAAGACCCGTCGCCGCTCGGGCGTCTCCTGGCGGTCGGCCGCCGCGGGGAACATCTCGCGCAGCCGCTCGGCCGCGCGACGCAGGTGCTCGTCGCCCTGGCGGACGAGCTGGTTGGGGTCGCGGCCTTGGGGCGCGGCGACGGCCCGCAGGGCCAGTTCGCCCAGCCGCCAGTCCGCCAGGGCGGCGTGGGGGCTGCCCGGGTAGGCCTCGCGAAGCGCCTGCCAGGCCTCGGCGGACTCCTCCAGCGGGAACGACGACACGTACCGGACGAGCTCCGCCCGGAAGGCCGACTCGTCCAGTTGCAGGCTCCGCGCCTGGGCCATCAACCACATCACCGACGCGCGGCGGTCGCTGCCCGGGTGGCGCCGGAGGAACTCCTCGCAGCGGTCCACCAGCTCCCCACGGCGCCGGGCCAGGTCCTCCCCGACGCGCACGCGGGCGGTCTTCAGGTTGAGCCCCTGCTCGTGGTGCTCCCGGAGCCACCGCCCCAGCGCCACGTCCTCGAAGATGGAGCCGTCCGTCTGAAGGCGGCTGACGATGAGGGCGTAGTCCAGCTCGTCCGGCCCGACCTTGACGGTGAAGGTCGCCACGGGCCCGATCGGAAGGACGAGCAGCAGCAGGCAGAACACGCCCTGCCGGTAGCGGGCCAGGTGCGTCAGTCCGATGACGACGACGCCGGCAAGCACGGCCGTCACGAACGCCAGCACGAACGGCGCGTACAGCGCCCAGCGTTGAACGGGCATGACGGCGGCGGCATCCACCCCCGCCAGGGCGGACAGCGTCAGGTACGCCGCCGTCGGCAGCAGGCCCAGGACGGTGGCGAGGAACGGCATCTCGCCGCGGACCTTGCTTCGCCCGCCGAGGACGCAGCCGATGCCGACGGCCAACGCCAGCACCGGCGCGTGCCCGATCAGGGCCACGGCCAGGACGTACGACCAGGCCAGCAGCGGGCGGTACAGCACCGCCACCACGAGGGGCACGAAGATCACCAGCCCCAGGAGCAGGCCGCTGACCAGGATCATCCACGGGTGGCTCAGCACGTCGAGGGGATGGCGGAAGACCTCCGCCAGGGGCGTGGTCAGGTCGTGGTAGTAGGCGACGGGGTGGAAGTCGTACCAGTGCCCGGTCGCGAGGTTCCGCCAGAAGGCGTTGACGGCCACGAACGCCGCCAGGAGAACGCCCAGGTACAGGGCGGTTCGCCATCGGCTCCCGCCGCGCAGCACCCAGCGGGGCGCGTCGCGGTCCGGGGTCAGCTTGTCCAGCGCCTGGGTCACGTGTCGTATCGTGCCTGCAGCCGCCGGGGCGGCGACAGCGCTGTCGCCCTGGCCGCCAAGGCTCGCGCGGCGCCCGGCCACGAGGCTCCGCGCCGGCCAGCGACTATCCCTTATTCTTACCCGCCGCCAGCCAGATGCGATAGAAAATGTTGTTCTTCAAGAAGATGACGAACAGCGTCTCGTTCGGCAGGGGATAGGAGACCTCCTCGTCGTGCAGCTTGCCGCCCTCGATGCGGGCCTTGAAGTTCAGGATGGGGATTCGCCCCGGGCGGTAGGTGTGGTTCCACTCGGCCGACTGCGGCGTGCCCAGGAGGATCAGCCCGATCTCGTAGCGCCCGACGTGGTCGGCGCCGGTGATTCCCTCCATGTAGAGGTCGTAGATCCTGCCGTCGAAGACCATGTCGTTGTAGGTCGTGCCGTCGGCGCGGAGCTCGGCGAAGCCCGTCATCTTCCGATAGCGGTACTTGGCGAGGTTCAGCCCGGGGAAGATGCGCGTGACGAACTTGGGGGCGGCCCGGCCCTGGGTCAGCCCGTCGACGGCCACGGTCTTCCCGCTTCCGACGGCGCGGAGCGGGTAGCGCGGATCGAGCGCCGCGGCCAGGAACTCCGACAGCGGCGCCGTCGTCTCCTCCGTCTTGCTGAACGTGCCGTACACCGTGTTGCCCGGGAAGAACTTGGCGATCTGCGGCTGGAGGTTCGCCTCGGCCAATAGGTTGCGGAGCTGGGACTCGCAGCGGACGACCGGGGCCGCGTCGGTCAGGTAGGTGCTGTATCGCGCCGTCACGAGCCCTCCGTTCACCCCGCCGGCGTAGGCGAGCTTGACCAGCCCGTCCTCGACCGAAACGTCCGCCTCCAGCCGGCGGACGTCGTAGGTCTGGTCCACCGAGACGTCGTACATCCGCAGATGGCGAATGCTCACGCGGCCGGTGATCTTGGCGGCGGCAAGGTGCTTTCGGCCCAGGCGCGCCAACTCGCGAGCGCGGGCGCGGAGCGACTCCACCTGTTCCTCCGCGAGCTTGTACGACGGTCGCGTGGTCGCCCCCGGCCCGGCGGGCGGCGGGTCCAGCCAGGCCGACAGGTCCCGGTCGTCCAGGTACTCCGCCAGCAGATGGAACGAGCCTGCCGGCTTGTCCGGCAGCGAGGACAGATCGGCCACCAGCCCGCCGCGATTCCTGCCGATGCGGAAGGCCAGGGCGTCGGTCTGGAGGCGGCCGATGCGCGGCAGGGCACCGGGCTGGGTCGAGGCGGCGCCGCCGGCTCCCGTGGGCAGGGGCAGGCCTTCCAGCCGCAGCGCGCCGTCCAGCCGCACGTCGCTGCCGCGGAAACGAGCCGCGAACTCGGTGAAGCGCACGGTCGCCTGGGCGACCTGCCCGGCCAGAGCGTCGGTCAGCTCGGCCTCGACGAAGAGCCCGCCGGCGGGGCGGAAACGCTTCAGCCCGGGCGCGATCGCCGCGAGGTCCTCGGCCCGGCGGGTCGATGCCGCCACGTGCAGGGCGGCCCCGCCGACCTTCGCGGGCAGCCCCGTCGAGCCCGGCTGGAACGCGGCCGATCCGTCCGCCAGTACGTCCAGCCCACCGACGCGCCCGCGGAAGCTCCGGAGGTCCACGCGCGACAGGTCCGCCGGGCAGGTGAACTGGAGTTCGACCTTCGCCGGCAGGTTCGCCGGCTTGGTCAGCGGGCGCAAGTCCTCGGGCGCCAGGCCCTTGGGCAGGCGCACGTCGTTGGCGTCCCATCCGGCGAGCACGTCCGTGACGGCGAGCTTCGCCGCGTCGGCATGGGCCCGCACGCGGATCGAATTGGCGTCCTGCGCCACGTCGGCCCGCAGCACCACCCGCCCGGAAATGCCGTGCCGTCGAACCCGCTCGTCCAACTCCGGCAGCAGATCGCCCAGGGCCTTCTGCACGACGACCGAGGCGTTCGCGTCCAGCCGGCAGCCCCACAGGGCCGGCTGCGGCCAGAGCTTCCCAGCCGTCGTCGGCCGATCCGGCAGCAGCTCGACTCGCCCGGTCAGGCTCAGGTGGCTGTCGGCGAGGCGAGCTTCCGCGCGGCGGACCTGCCCCACCAGGCGGCCCTCCTGCCGTGCCCAGCGCCCGCTCCAGCGCAGCGTCAGCGCCGTGCCGGGCGCCTTTGCCCGCCGCCGCCCGCCGGCGTCGGAGGCGAACGCCATGTCCGTGGCGTCCCAGAAGGCATTGGCGTCGAGCACGCCGCGGGCCAGCGTCCCCCGCGCCTTCAGCGCCACCTTCCCGCCGACCGCCGCGTCGGCCAGCAGCCGGCGAAGGGCAGGCGAAACGTCCGCGAGTCTCGCCGCATCGGCGACGGTGGCGTCGAGCACCCACGCCACCCTCTCCGGCAGCGCGCCCGCCGGCGGGTCGGGGAACGTGCCGTTGACGGTGACCTCGCCCTGAGGCGACGTCCACGTGGCGGCCAGGAGGTTCCGCTCGGCCGGAGGGGCCGACGGGTCGGCGCGGAGGTCGAGATGGGCCTCCGCCGCCTGCCCGGCGAGCTTGTCCAGCCAGGGCCCCAGCGACAGGCGGGCGTTCTTGAGGTCCATCGACAGGCGGAGCCGCCGCTGGCGCGGCCCGCTGTGGACGGCGAACCGCCCGTCCACCGCGCCCCCGGCGTGGCGGGCGAGGGCCTCCGCCCGCGGCAGGCAGGCCAGCAGCGCCTCGACGTTCTCGGCGGTGACGCGCCCGGTGAATTCGAGCGGCCGGGCGGGCCGGCCGGCCCCGGCCGCCGCCGGCAGGACCAGGTCCGCCTGCGTGACGTCGAGGTGTCCGTCGCCCACGATCACCTCGACGGCGAGGTCCGTCAGCGCCGGCCGGTTGGCATCGATGGCCGCGTTGAAGTCCAGGTGCATCGCCGCGGCCGGCGGCTTGAGGAAGGTCCGCCCGAGGGCGAACTGCGTTCCGGGGGGCAGGACGAAGCCGGCGTGCACCCGCGTCGCCGAGCCGTGATGGATGAACCACCGCCCGGTGAGCGGTCCGCGGAGCCTCGCATCGCCCCACGGTCGCTCCGGGCCCGTCGGGAGCAGCTCCAGCAGCGACGGGAGGTCCCGGATTTCCCATTCGCCTCGCCAGTCCAACCGGGCCAGCTCATCCAGCAGGACCTCGCCGGGCGTCCGGTGGCGCCGCTCGAGCAGGCGCCGGGCGAACCGGCGCAGACTCACCAGCGCCCCGTGTCCGCGGAACCGGTTGCCCGCCAGGTGGAGATAGCTGTCGGTGACGTCGAAGCCGCTCGTGCGATGGTCGAAGTTGCCGGCGAGGCCCATCCGGCACGGGCGCCCGGCGGGTTTGAGGACCTTCTCCTCGCGGCGCAGGACCGCGTCGGTGGCCTCGGCGGCCAGACGAAGCTGGAGCTTGGCCGCCTGGCGCTTCGCGGTGACCGTCACGTCCATCGGGCCGGTCACCGATACGTCGCCGGCCAGCCGCCGGCGCCCCGTGAGCAGCGCCGCCAGCCGCGCGGGGTAGACCTTCCCGCGGAAGTCCAGGCTCTCGACGGCCTCCCAGTGCCCGGCGAACAGCTCGCCGAACACCTTGGCCTCGCCCGTCAGGTCCACGCCCGGCAGGCGCACCGACGCCGACCGCAGGCGGATGGCGCCGGTCAGATGGTCGTAGGCGGCGGTGATGCGCAGCCCCGCCTCGTCGGCGACCGGCAGCGTGACGTCGCCTTTCGGCTGGACCTCCAGGCGCCGGATCTGCACGCGGAGGCTGAACTCGTCGACGACGCCGTCGCGGCTGACGTTCAGGTCGGCCGAGCCGCTGCATCGCCCCGAGAGCTTCCGGAGCGGCAGCTTCAGCACCGGCGCGAGGGGCAGTTCGGCCAGCTCCACGTTGGAGAAGGTGAACGACGCGCGGGCGGCCGAGCCCGCCGACGGACCCGCCCGGGGCGAGAGGCTCACCGGGGCCTCGCCGACCGCCGGCGACTGCTCCAGCGCCGCGGACATGGCGATCTGCCGGATCCGCCCCGGGTCGAACTCGAAGGTCGGCACGCGCAGCGATACGGGTCGCGCCTCGCCGGGCAGCTCGAGCGTGGCCCGGCCGAGGCGAACGTGGATCCGCTCCACCGCCACGTCCACCTCGAGACGCCCCAGGGGGGCGACGTTCACGTTGCCGTCCGAGTCCAACCGAGCGCGCAGGTGGGGCCCGATCACCTCCAGCCACTCCAGGTGGCGGTTGAGCAGGAAGTCGATGGGGGACAGCTCGGTCCGCAGGGCCGCCACCGTGAGCATCGGCTCCGGCCCGAAGCCCTCGGGCGACTCGACGGTCAGGGCGGTGAGCTCAACGCCCCGCGACCAGCTCAGGTGCATCTCCTCGATGCGCACGGCGACGCCCATCTGGCGGGACAGCTCGCCGGCGATGTGCCGCCGGAGGTAGTCCGTCGGCGCCCACCAGGGCAGCGCCGCGTAGACGCCGAGGATCCCCAGCGCGGCGGCGACGGCGACGCGGCAGACGATCTGCCACCACCGCAGCTTCGGCCTGTGCGCCGGCTTTTTCGCGGCCATGGGTCGATCCGTCCCGTGCCGCCGCGCCCGCGGACGCGCAGCGCCGCGGACGTCGATCGCTTCCGCTCGACGAAAGAACTCCACGTGGCCCTTCTTACGCCCCGGTCCGCCCCCTGTCCAGCCGCCAGACCACGGGCCGTCGCCCCCCGCCGCCCCCGCCGCGCGCCGTCAGTCGCCCCGCGACAACAGGGGCAGCGGGGCCCGCCGGTCCCGCAGGACCGCCTCGACGTCGTCCGGCTCCAGCGGCGCCGCCCCCGTAAGGTTCTCGATGCCCTCCTCCGTCACCACCACCGTGTCCTCGCAGCGGATGTAGCGCTTCTCCTCGCGGACCCACATCTGCGGGTCGACGGTGAGGACCACGCCGGGCGCGAGCGGCTTGTCGCGGTACGGGGCCGCATCGTGCACCGCCATGCCCACCGGGTGGGACAGGTGGCCCTTGAACTCGAGCGTCCGCAGCGCCGCGGCCTTGTAGATCTCCTTCGAGAAGGCCGTCCGTTCGATGACCTTCGCCATCTCGCCGGCGGCGTCGGCGTGGATCTCGTCGGCCGTCCGCCCCGGGCGGATCCGCTCCAGCAGCACCCTGTGGTAGGTCACCATGAAGCCGTAGAGCTCCCGCTGCCAGGGCGCGTAGGTGCCCCCCACCGGCCACATCCGCCCGATGTCGCTGGTGTAGTAGTGGTAGTCGGGCGCGGTGTCCATGAGGACCAGCTCGCCGTCGGCCAGCGGGCAGTTGTTGCGGAAGTAGTGCGCGTGCCAGGCGTTCTTCCCGCCGGCGATGATCGCGCGGTAGCCCTCGCCCCGCGCGCCGTGGAGGCGGTAGAGGTACTCCGCCAGGGCCCCGAACTGGTACTCGAACACGCCCGGCTGGGTCGCGCGCATGGCCTCGGTGACGGCCAGGGCCGAAAGCCCCCCCGCCCGGCGGAGCAGCTCGATCTCGCGCGGGCTCTTGACGGTCCGCAGGGCGTCCAGGACGGGCGAGAGGTCGCGGATCTCCGCGCGCGGCAGCCGCGCCCGCAGCAGGGCGATGAAATGCTGCTCGCGACCGGCCCGGCCGTCCCAGGGGTCGGCCGCGACCTTCGCGTCGGCGTGCTGGAGCTCGTCGCGGCTGCCCTTGGCCCCCTCGCCCGGGCGGTGCGGGGTGTAGAGCACCGACGCCCGCTGGAGGTGCTGGGAGAGGCGCTCGACGCCGTGGACGGCATCCAGTCCGGTGACCTCGCGGATGCGCTCGGCGTCCTCCGCGCCGAGGACCTCGCCCTCGGCGCCGTGCGTGGCGGGGCGGTGCGGCAGGTACAGCGAGGCCTTCCGCGCCGCGCCGTCCAGGAGCAGCTGCGCCTGGGCGATCTCCACGCCGCAGCAGTAGTAGAACTGGTTGGACTGGCGGAAGACCTCGAACCCGCGCGGCGGCGGGGCGCCTTGCAGGACCGCGAAGGCGTCGGCGCCGATGGCGTCGAGAATCCTCGATCGCCGCTCGGCGAGCTCCTCCGGCGGGAAGTCGCTCTGGAACCACGTGCCGGTCTGATCTTCGGACGTTGCTGAATCAGTCATGGATTCTCCCGGACCAAAAGGGGGATCACTCCGGGCCGCGCGCACGCCACCGCCCGGGGGGATATGCTAGCAGATCGCGCCCTTCAAAACGACTGCTGCTCGGTGCGGGAGATGATCTCGTCCTGGAGGTCGCGCCCCACGTCGACGAAGTAGTCGCTGTAGCCGGCGACGCGGACGATCAGGTTGCGGTGGCTTTCGGGGTCCTCCTGGGCGGCGCGCAGCGTGGCGGCGTCGACCACGTTGAACTGTACGTGGTGGCCGTCGAGCCTGAAGTACCCGCGGATCAGGCTGCCGAGGCGGTCCAATCCCTCCCCCGCCAGCACCTGGGGGCTGAACTTCAGGTTCAGCAGCGTCCCGCCGGTGCGGACGTGGTCGATTCTCGCGGCGGACTTCATCACGGCCGTCGGGCCGCGCGTGTCGGTGCCCTGGGTCGGCGAGATCCCCTCGGACAGCGGCGTGCCGGCCTTGCGGCCGTTCGGCAGCGCGCCGGTGACCTGCCCGAAGTACACGTGCACGGTCGTCGGAAGCAGGTTGACGCGGTAGCGCCCGCCCTTGGTGTTGGGCCGCCCGTTGAGGACGTCGTAGTACGCGTCGAACGCCATCTCCGCGAGGTCGTCGGCGCGGTCGTCGTCGTTGCCGTAGGTCGGCGTCTTGTTCGCCAGCGTGCGGCGCAGGTCCTCGCCGCCGTCGAAGTCCGCCCGCAGGGCGGCCAGCAGCTCGCCCATCGAGACGGTCTTCCTGTCGTAGACGTGGTACCGGACCGCCGCCAGGGCGTCCGTCAGCGTGCCGAGCCCCACGCCCTGGATGTAGGTCGGGTTGTAGCGTGCCCCGCCGTCGTGGTAATCGCGGGCCTTGTCGATGCAGTCGCTCATCACCACCGACATGTACGGGGCGGGCATCTGCGTGGCGTACAGCCGCTCCACGAAGTTGTTGCCGGCGATCTTGACGTCCACGAAGTGCCGCAACTGGCGCCGGTAGGCCTCGAAGAACTGCTCGAACGAGCCGAACGTCGTCGGGTCGCCGGTCGCCGGACCGAGACGCTTGCCCGTCCGCGTGTCCACGCCGTCGTGAAGGGCCAGCTCGAGGATCTTCGGCCAGTTGATGTACCCCGTCAGCGTGCAGCTCTCCTTGCCGAACGCGCTGACCGTCACGCAGCCGCTCGGCCCGCCCGCGCGGGCGTCCGCCATCGTCTTGCCGTCCTGGAGCATCTCCTTGACGATCACGTCCGTGTTGAACATGCTCGGCTGGCCCAGCCCGGTGCGGATCACCTCGCAGGCCCGTCGCAGGAAGCGCTGCGGCGTCTTCTTGCTGAGCTGCACGCACGCCGACGGCTGGATCAGCCGCATCTCCTCCACGACCTCCAGGATCAGCCCGGACACCTCGTTGACGGCATCCGAGCCGTCCGGCTTGAGCCCCCCCACGTTGATCAGGGCGAAGTCCTGGTACGTCCCGCTCTGCTCCTCCGTGATCGCCACCTTCGGCGGCGCCGGCTGGCTGTTGAACTTGATCCAGAAGCACTCCAGCAGCTCCCTGGCCTGGTCGCGCGTGAGCGTGCCGGCCTCGAGCTCCCGCTGGTAGCTCGGCCAGAGGTGCTGGTCGAGCCGCCCGGGGTTGAACGAGTCCCACGTGTTCAGCTCGGTGATCACGCCGAGGTGCACGAACCAGTAGCACTGGAGCGCCTCGTGGAAGCTCCGCGGCGCGTGGGCGGGCACGCGGGAGCAGACCTCTGCGATCCGGACCAGCTCGGCCTTGCGCGCCGGGTCGCTCTGGGCCTCGGCGAGCTCGCGGGCCTTCTCGGCGTGGCGCTCGGCGAGGCGGATCATCGCGTCGCAGCAGATCGCCATGGCCTTGAGCTCCTCGTCCTTGTCGTAGGCGCGCGGGTCGGCCAGCCAGTCGATCTCCCCTCGGCGCGCGGCGATGCGCTCCCGGAAGTCCAGGAAGCCCTGGTGGTAGATCTTGTCGTCGAGGATGGCGTGCCCGAAGGCGCGCTGCTCCATGAACTCGGTGAACACCCCGGCGTCGAAGGCGTCGCGCCACGCCGGCGCCATGCCCGAGAAGAGCTTCTCGCGGATCGTCTTGCCCGCCCAGAACGGGATGATCTCCTTCCCGTAGACCTCCCGCACGGCGTCGCTGACGGCGAAGGGCGTCCGCTCGCGCGTCGCCATCACCCGCAGATCCTCCAGGCTGTGGCAGCACAGCTCCGGGTACGTCGGCGTGGCCTTCGGGGCCGGGCCGCGCTCCCCCAAGATCAGCTCGCCCTCGCCGACGTAGATTGTCCGGTGCTCGACGAGGTACCGCAGCGCCATCGCCCGGCCGACCGGCACGGAGACCTTCTGCGCCTCGCCGCTCTTGCAGAACGCCGTCAGCAGCTCCGCCCGCTCCGAAGAGACGTAGGGCTTGGTGTCGACGCTTTGCTTCCGCAGACGCTGCACACGATTCGTCATCGCTCATCCACCTATCGTCACGGACAGGCCCCGCCCGGCCAGCTTCGCCGCGATGGCCGACATGCGCTCGCGGGAGGGGGTCGCGATATCGAGCCGCGCGCCGCCGCGGCCCAGCCGGTCCAGTTTGCCCCGGCCGCCTTCATTGTAGGGCAGCAGGTCCACCCGCCGGACGCTTTTCAGCGAGGCGATGAACTCCCCCGCCGCGGCGAGGCCCGCCTCGTCGTCGTTCGCCCCCGGCACGATCGGTATGCGGATGACGATCTCCTCCCCACCGGCCGCCAGCTTGCGCAGGTTCGCCAGGATCAGCTTATTGTCCACGCCCGTCAGCCGCTCGTGCTCGGCGGGATCCATGTGCTTGACGTCACACAGGAACAGGTCGACGTGCTCGCGGATCGAGTCGATCACCTCCCACGGAGCATGGCACGTGGTGTCCACGGCCGTGTGGATGCGCCGCGCGGCGCACTCGGCCAGCAGCTCGCGGAGGAACTCCGGCTGGGCCAGCGGCTCGCCGCCGGAGAACGTCGCCCCCCCGCCGGACTCGTCGTAGAAGATCACGTCCCGCTCGACTTCGGCGAGGACCTCGTCGACGGTGACGTGGCGGCCGACGATCTCCCGCGCCGCGCTGGGGCAGGCCTCGACGCACCGGCCGCAGAAGATGCACCTGGCCACGTCGGTCACGGCCCGGCCGCCCTCGATGGAGACGGCCCCTTGCTCGCACGCCGCGACGCACGCGCCGCAAGCGGTACAGCGGTTGGCGCGAAGCGAGTGCTCGCGCTCGGCGGCGATGCCCTCGGGGTTGTGGCACCAGGCGCACGCCAGGGGGCAGCCCTTGAGGAAGACGGTCGTGCGGATGCCCGGCCCGTCGTGGATGGCGAACCGCTTGACGTCGAAGATGACGCCCGCGCGGCCCGTCGCGGCGCCCGAGGCCTTCGCCGGATCGGCTGCCGACGCCCTGCTCGTCATGTCACCAGTGCGGCTTGTCACCCTTCGTCCGTCCAGCAACGGGCGCCGCCGTCCAGGAGACGCAACGTGCTCGGCCGGCCCGGACGGCGGTGCCGCCCCCATTGTACCAGAAACCCGCCCCCGACAGGCGGACTACCAGGCCACCACCACCTCGACGGGCTTCGTCCCGGCGTCGTGGCGGAGCAGGACGGTCTTCGACGCGTCGTGCCAGGTGACGTCCTCGCAGGGCCGGCCCGCGACGGTGACCTTTGCCGGCCGGGCCGGCAGCAGCAGACGCGTGCTGACGCGGACGCCCGCGGGGGATGTCGTCGTGTAGCGCAGGCTGCGCTTCGAAGGCCGCCAGCTCTCGATTCGCCCGGCCGAGGCCAGCGGCGTCGGCGCCCGGCCCGGGAGCCGGTCCAGATCGAGCAGCCAGGCCTGCCGGCCGGGGCCCAGCGCGATAGCGGCCCGCACCGGCAGGGCGGCGTCGAGCAGGTCCACGAACCGCCCGCGAAGGCGAAGCGGCTCGTCGCTGCCGGACTCGGCCAGCCGGGCGGCGAGGACGTACGGCCCGCGACGAAGGACCAGCGAGTTGCGCCGGACGCAGGTGCCCCCGGCCGCCTGAACGCCGCGGCGGACCAGCTCCATCAGGCGTTCGGCGCCTCCCGCGGAGCGCGAGAACCACGCCGGGTGCTTCCGCTCGAAGATCACCCGTCCCGTGCCGCACACGTGCTCGCCCTCTTTCGGCCGGCGGGGCAGGCCGAGCGTCTCGAAGAGGTGCTCGGTGGGCGTGGCGTACGGCGGCCGCGCGCGGTTCCACCATTCGCGGACCTTGTGGAACGGGTCGGTCTCCGCCCCGACATAGATAAGCGTCCCGCCGCGCCGAACCCATTCGGCGAGGGCCAGGTGGATGCCCGGGGCCGCGGGCTTGAGGAACTCGTAGCTCAGCAGCAGGACCCTGTAGCCGTCGAGGTAGCCCGGGAACCGCGCGACGTTGTCGAGCTGCACGGGGCGGACGGGCACGCCGTGCTTCAGCGGCGGCAGCGCCAGGCCGTAGAAGCCGCTCAGCATCCTGACCTCCCGCCCCGTCGGGCGCAGGGGGCTTCTCGGCTGGGCGGTGACGCCTTCGGAGAAGGCCGGCTCGGCGCGCTGGAACATGGCCGAGTCCGCCAGGAAGACCCCGACGCCGTCGGTCGCCTCGCCCCAGGAGACGTCTCGCTGCTTCATGTCCCGGAGCTGGTTGAACGCGACGGCCAGCACCGTGGCGTACTCCGCGGGGATGCCCTTGGCGTCCCGCCGCCCGCGGGGGTAGCGGCCCTCGAAGACGCGCCGCGGCCAGGGCGACACCTCGTAGCGCCACACGTCCGGGTGCAGCAGCGACGCGACGAGCGTGGCGACGTAGTTGCGGCGGTAGTCGTCCCAGTCGTGGCGCGGGTTGTCCTCGATGGGGTCGTGGAGGAACCACATGGCCCGCCCCGTGCCGCGCACCAGCTCCTGCATCACGCCGTACTCGAGGAAGGCGGTCTCGAAGGTCCGCTCGGCGGTCCGGCCGGCGTAGACGTTCGGCGTCCGCGCCGTGCCCGTCCAGACCTGGGCGACGCAGCCGTCGATGCCCGGCAGGTCGATCAGCGAGGCCTCCGGGCTGACGATGCACCACTGCGTGTAGTTCAGCAGGCTGTGCGTCGGCACGTAGAACCGCACGCCCCGGCCGTGGCGAACCAGCGCGTACTCCTTCATCGCCGAACAGAGGCGGTCCAACGTCCGCCGGTACAGGTGCGCCTTGAGCTTGCTCGCGCGGTACTGGGCGTCGCAGCTCGCGTCCGGGCGCTGCCAGGGCTCGTTGTAGAGAATCCGCCACTCCCGCCGGAACGCCTTGCTGAACCCGGCCCGCGCCCAGAACTCCGGCTCCTCCAGGTGAACGGCCTGCGCCCCGGCGTCGATGGCCTGGCGGATGCCGCGCTCCAGGTAGGTGCTGAAGGACACGGCCGGGACCATGTAGGGGACCTTCGGGCCGTGCAGGATCGTCTTGCCGGCCGCGTCGACCTGGCCCTCATCCCAGTGCTTCCGGCCGTCGAACTTGCCGTCCAGGTAGTCCTGGTAGTGGCCCCACGCCACGCCGGTCATGACGTGGGGGACGTAGCCGGCCCGGGTCCACTGCTCCAGCCGCTCCGCCAGGCCGCGACCGACGCCGTACGCCATCACGAAGTCCGTGCGGAGGTCGTATCGCCCGCCGAGCGGGCTGGCCTCCTGGAAGCCGGTATGCTCCTTCGATCGGTCGGTCACGAGCATGGGTGGACGCTCCCTGTCGAGGGACGGCTTGCCCGGCGGCGCGTCGCCTGGCGCGGCGGCCGGGACTTGGGCGGCAAGGGCGGCAGCGAGGGCGAGCAGCGCGCGGGCATGGCTCCATGACATCGAGCTGACTCCTGTTGCGGCATCGGCGACGTGTCGGCGCGATGCTACACAGCGCCCGAACGCCGCGTCAATGGACGAAGCAAGGCGCCCCGCGCCGCCGAGCCGGTGTCTAACCGCCCGGGCGACGGCCGGTGGAAGCGGCCGGCTTCCGCGGCTACGCTGTACGCGGCGGCAGAGAAAGGCGGCGACCATGAGCCACGGCACGTCCCACTGGCACGACGAAGTCTACTTCGGCATCCACTACGACCTGCACGCCGAGGCCGACGACACGGCACTGGGCACGGAGCTGACCCGCGAGAACCTGCGCGACGTGCTCCGGCGCGTCCGGCCGGACTGGATCCAGTGCGACTGCAAGGGGCACCCCGGCTGGACGAGCTGGCCGACGCGGACCGGCTCGACCTCGCCGGGCGTCGTGGAGGACTCGCTCCGCGTCCACGCCGACGTCTGCCGCGAGCTGGGCATCCGCCTGGGCATGCACTACTCCGGCGTGATCGACGGCCGCGCCCTGGAGCTGCACCCGAAGTGGGCGCAGATCGACGCCGACGGCAAGCCGTCCGACCGCTCGACCTGCCGCCTCGGCGACTACGACGAGCAGCTCATGATCCCGCAGCTCCTCGAGATCATCGACGCGTACGACGTGGACGGCTTCTGGGTGGACGGGGAGAACTGGGCGGTCCGGCCGTGCTGGTGCCCGCGATGCCTCGCCGAGTTCACCCGCCGCACCGGCCTGGCCGACGCCCCCCGCGGCGCCGACGAGCCGAACTGGGCGGCGTGGCTGGCCTTCCACCGCGACGTGTTCGTCGAGCACGTCACGCGCTGCGCCGACGCCGTCCACGCCCGCAAGGCCGACTGCGCCCTGTGCAGCAACTGGATGTACACCATCCGCCAGCCCGAGCCCGTCGCCGCGCCGGTGGACTACTTCAGCGGCGACTACATGCCGGACTTCGGGGCGTACCGCGCGGCGCTGGAGGGGCGCTTCCTCGACGCCCGCGGCGCGAGCTGGGACCTCATGTGCTGGGGCTTCACCAAGCACGGCGACCGCGAGGGCTGCGTCTGGAAGCCGGCCTCGCACCTCTGCCAGGAAGTCGCCGAGGTCGTCGCCCTCGGCGGGGCGGTGATGGTCTACGCCAAGCCCCAGCGCACCGGGCGCCTCGTGCCGTGGCACCACGACATCCTCGCCGAGGTGGCCCGGTTCTGCCGCGAGCGGAAGGAGTGGTGCTTCCGGACGCGGACCGCCAGCGACGCCGCCGTGCTGCACCTGGCCGGGCACTACTACACGTGCAACGAGCCGTCGTACAACTACGGCCGGGCCGTCGAGCCCGTCGAGGGCGCCCTGCACGCGCTGCTGGAGACGCACCGCTCGACGGACATCCTGCCGGAGGACGCGGCCGTCGAGCGCATGGGCGACTACGGGCTGATCGTCGTGCCCGAGCAGACGCACCTGGGCGACGGGCTGGTGGCGGCCCTGGAGCGGTACGCCGCCGCCGGGGGGCACGTGATCCTCAGCGGCGCGCACCTGGCCCGCGACGTGCCGCGGCTCGTCGGCGCCGAGCCCGCCGGCGAGATCGAGTTCTCCGGCAAGCACTCCCGGCCGTGGGGAGATATCTTCCTGGCGTGCGACGCCGAGGCGTTCGCCCTGCACGGCCCGTGCGCTGCCGTGCGCTGCACCGACGCCGAGCCCCTCGCGACCGCCCTGGCCAGCTACGACGGCGAGACGGATCGGACAGAGCACGTCGTGGTCACGCGGCGGGCCGTCGGCGACGGCGCGGTCCTGGCGATCCACGGGCCCGTCTTCCGCGACTACTTCGGCGACCACGACCCGCGCCTGCGGCGGTGGTTCGGCGGGCTCGTGTCCGGCCTGCCGATCGCCTGGCGCGTCGAGCTGGACGCCCCGGCGTGGCTGGAGGTGGTCGCGCGACGGAAGGACGGGCGGCTCCTGATCAACCTGGTCAACCGCGGGTCCGGCGAGATGACCTACCCGCGGCGCGTGATCGTCGACGAGCTGCCGCCCGTGCGCGACGTCACGCTCCGCGTCCGCTGCGAGGCCGGGCCCGCGCGCGTCACGCTCCAGCCGGGCGGCACGGCGTTGGAGTGGACCCGCGAGGAGGACGAGGGCATCGCCACCGTGCGCGTCCCGAGCGTGGACATCCACCGTGTCGTCGTGATGGAATAGCGCCGCGACGCCGGAAAGGGAGATGGATCGATGGTCCGAAGGCGCCTCCTTGCCGTTTGTGCCGCCAGCCTGTTCGTTCCCGTCGTGGCGGCGGCACAGCCCACCTCCCGCCAGATCCGCGATCTCTGGCACAAGCTGCCCCGCCCGCGCGTGGCCGTCGCACGCACGAAGGCGCCCCCCGTGATCGACGGCCGGATCGCCCAGAACGAATGGCGGGCGGCCTCGGTCCTGACGGGCTTCGTCGGCACCGACGCGCCCAAGTGGAAGGGCGTCGCGGGCTACGACCTCGCGTCGGCCCAGACAACCGTTCGCGTCACCTACGACGCGACGTGCCTCTACGTCGCCTTCCGCTGCGACGAGCCGGAGATCGAGACGCTCCAGGTGACGGGCAAGCCCGGGCGCGACGGGGCGCTGTGGCGCGACGACTGCATCGAGCTGTTCCTCAAGCCGCCGGCGGGCGAGCACCACGTGCACGTCATCGTCAACTCGAAGGGCTGGGTCTACGACGCGAGAAACTCGCCGAACGTCCGGCGAGGCAGCGACTGGAACTGCGCCGGCCTGAAGGTCGCCGCGGCCGTCTCCCCCCCGGGAAAGGGCTCGCACTGGACGGTCGAGCTGGCCGTGCCGTTCGCCGGCCTGGGCGTCGCGGCCCCGAAGCCGGGGGAGGTCTGGGGCGTCAACTTCGCCCGCGAGCGCTGGGCGGCGATGTACAAGGCCCTGGGCGAGTGCAGCACCTGGAGCGGGCTGGTCGGCGGCTTCGAGCAGCCGGAGATGTTCGGCGAGATCCGCTTCGCGGACGTTCGCCAGGACATCCGCCTGCCTCGGGCGTTCCTGGGGGTCAACGATCTCGCCGCCCGGCTGACGCGTTTGGGCCCGGGGGCCGGGAAGATCAAGCTGGAGGCCTGCGCCGCCCGGGCGGGCAACGTCGTGCGGGCCGGCGCGGCGGACGCGACGCTGCCGCCCGGCAAGGGCGTGCGGCTCGAGGTGCCGGCGATGGTCCTCGGCGAGGGCACGGGGATGCTCTCGCTGCGGATCACCGACCTCGCCACGGGCGAGGCGATCTCCCGCACCCGGGTGCCCTTCCACGTGCCCGGGCTCATGACGGCGGCGCTGCGCGTGCGGTCGCGGCTGGAGGAGCTCCGGAAGCGCGCGGGGCAGGAGACGCCTCTGGCCCGAGGCATCGGGCAGCGGCTCTCGCGGCTCGAGTCCGCCCGGACGGAGGCCCACGAGCTCCTCGGGCGGTTCCGGACCGAACGGCCGAGCGCGGCGCTGCGCCGGCAGTGGCAGACGCTGCACGAGCGGGTCGCCGACCTGGAGGCCGGGGCGACGTTCGTCGTGTGGACCAGCTCGCCGTACGTCGCGACCGGGCCCCACAGCATGCCGCCGGCGCTGGCGCGGCCCCCGACGCTGACGATCGCCGCCGCGCGGAACGAGTACGCCCACGCGGTGCTCAACGTCACGAACCTGACCGACCGGGCCATCGAACTCCAGCTCGACGGGACATTGCCCGGGCAAGCCGGCCGGGCGCGCAGCGGGCTCGACACCACCGTGCAGAAGCTCGCCGTCCACCAGCCCAAGCTGCTCGGCAAGGCCCTCAAGGACCTGCCCGAGAAGGAGGACGGCCTGGCCATGCCGCTGGTCGAGCTGAACGGGCTGAGCACGTTCTTCGTGCGGCCGTTCTCCACGCGGCAGGTCTGGGTCACCGTCCAGACGCGCGACGTGAGGCCCGGCACCCGCCGCGGTCGCCTGCGCCTGGTGCCGCTGAGCGCGCCCCTGCCGCCCGTCGACGTCCCCTGGGAGCTGACCGTCTGGCCCGTGGCCATCGCCGACGAGGCGCCGATCGGCGTGTTCTGCTTCGACTACGCCGGCGACTGCGAGTGGATGAAGTCGTACAAGATCAACCTCTGGTTCCGGGGCGCGTTCCCGCACAAGCCGGAGCTCGACGCCGACGGCAAGCTCAAGCCGTACAAGACCGACATCGGCCGCGTCAAGCAGCGCATGGCAGACGGCGCGCGCCGGTTCCTCTTCTCCTACGGCTACTCGGGCAGCTTCATCAAGTGGGCCGAGCAGAACAAGATCGAGTACATGTCCCCGCAGTTCCGGCGCCTCTTCAAGGAGATCCTCTCGCGGATGGTGAGCGAGTGGCTGGCGGCCGGGCTGACGTACGAGGACTTCGCGCTCCAGTCGATCGACGAGGCCCACGGGCGCCAGGTGCAGCAGGTCATCGACACGACGCCGCTGATCCGCGAGGTCGATCCGAAGGTCCGTGTGGGGATGACCATCATGACGGGCCTCGCCGAGCTGAAGAAGATGGCCCCCCACGTGGACGTGTGGATCAACCGCAACGGGGCGATCTGGGGCGGCGAGCAGGCGGCGTTCTTCGCCGCCGAGCGGGCCGGGGGCAAGCCCATCTGGAGCTGGAACATGCCGTGCACGCCGAAGTCCAAGCCCCTCACGCAATTCCGGACGTACGGCTGGCGGGCGACGAAGTTCGACTTCGACGCGATCGGCTTCTTCCTGTACTTCGGGCTCGTCTACCAGCCGCAGCGCCCCGGCGGCGGCTTTGCCACCCGGCACTGGGAGGCGTGGCGCGACGGGGTGGAGGACTACCAGCTTCTCCGCGTCCTGCGCGACGAGATCGACGCGGCGGAAAGGCGCGGCGCGGCCAAGGGCGAGACCGCCGCCGCGCGGAAGCTCCTGGCGCAGATCGTGGACGGCGTGATCGGCGAGGCGTTCTTCCCGCCGAACACGCAGGAGACGCACGACCGCATCGAGGCGGCCCGCGCCAAGGCGGCCGCCGAGATCGCGCGGGTGCGGAAGCTCGGGCGATGAGGGCGATGCGATCGCGGACGGCGGATTCCGGTCGGCGGGTTCCCCGCCACGCATGGCAGGCGGCGCTGTTGGTGCTTGGGGCAGCGTCGGTGCCGTCGCGCGCACTTGCCGGGGCCGCGAACCTGGCGCCGAACGGCGGCATCGAGATCGCCGACGCGGACGACCCGAACCGCCCCGCCGGGTGGACGCCGCACGTGCACGGCCGGGTCTCCGTCGCGTGGTCCACGCACGGGCCGCACTCGGGCAGGCGCTGCCTGGAGATGAGCGCCGACGCCGCCGACCGCTGGGGCCACGCCTACTGGACCAGCGCGCCGATCCCCGTCAAGCCGTGCATCGCCTACCGCGTGCGATTCCACTACCGCGCCCGCGGCCACGGCGTGCCGTGCTTCTCGCTGAGCAAGGTCAAGAGCTGGCGCCTGTTCAAGGGCGACACGGAGGGCACGTGGCTCGCCCACGAGGACGTGGTGGTCGTCCCGCCGGACGTCACGGAGACGCGCTTCAGCGTGAACAACTACCACCGCCCCGGCAAGACGATGTGGCTGGACGACCTGAGCATCGTCGAGCTGCCGCTGTCGGCCTCGCCGCTGACGAAGCGCCTGGCGAGGGCGCGTCGCGGCGTGGCGGCCGTCGGGCGCTCCTGCGCCCGGCTGCGCCTCACCTCCGTGCAGCAGGCGGAGCTGCGGGCCATGCGGGAGGCGCTGGCCGACGTCGAGGCCGGCTACGCGAAGCTGGCCGAGGGCAGCGCCCGGCCGGCGGACTTCGGGCGAATCCACAGCGGCCTCGACGCCGTCGAGAACGCCCTCGGCGGCTACCTGTTCACGGTCTGGCCGATCGGATCGCCTCCGCGCGGCGGCGCCGTCGCGGGGCCGACGACGGCCAGCCGGAACTGCGAGCTGACGCTCGTGCCGTCGCCCGAAGGGACGTTCGCGTGCTGCATCGGCGTGATGGGCCTGATCGGCGAGGGCCTGCCCATGCGCGTGACGCTCGCCGCCGACCGCAAGGCGCGGAACTGGCCCGCGCGCCTGCTCCTCGCCCCCGCGCACCGCCCGGGGCAGTGGGGCGAGATGAACCCCCTCGGGACGCTCTACGTGCCGACGAGCGCCCCTCGCCTGCTACGGGTCGAGATCGTGCGCGACCCGCAGGCCACGGCGGGCACGTATACCTTCCACTTGACACTCACGGGGGTGAATCGGGCGACGCAGCCCGGGCAGGTGACCATCCGCGCCGTCGTGTCCGACAACTGAACGCAAGGGCCAGTCGCCCCGGGAGGATGAGCAATGGGAACCTCGCAGATCCTCGTCGTCTTGACCTTGACGTGTGTGCCGGCCGGGGCCGCGGCGGGCGAGTCGGTCGTCACGGTCCGCCTCGGCGAGCAGGACACGTGCGGGATCAGCGGCGTCACGAAGCTCACGTGGGATGACAGGGCGGGCGCCGGCCACATCCGCTTCGACGTGGGCAAGCTGCCGCGCGGCGCCGGCGTCCGCAAGGCGGTGCTTCGCTTCTGGGTGGCGGGCACCGGCGAGGGCGGCCGGGCCTGCAGGACGTGGGGCTTCGAGCGCTGGAGGGAGGACGGCTTCGAGGGCTTCCGGGTCTATCGGGGCCCCGCGCCCGAGGCGGGCAAGCTGCTGGACACGAAGTTCCCGTTCGAGGTCCCGACGTACTGGTGCTTCGAGTTCGACGTGACGCCGGCCGTCCGCGACTGGCTGCGCGATCCCCGGACGAACGACGGGCTCTGCACGAACTTCCGCTTCCCCGTCGCGCCGGACGGGCCGGACCAGACGGCCTGGCAGCGGCCGTACCTCCAGGTCACCTATGCCGGCCCCAATCCGAACAGGCCGAAGCAGCCGACCGACCTGGAGGCCTTCTGCCGCTCCGGCCAGGTGTTCGTGACGTGGCGGCAGGTGCCGCACACCGGCGCGTTCTTCGACTCGACGTACCGCGTGTACCGCCACGCCGAGCCGATCACGGCCGCGAACCTCGACCGGGCCGAGCTGCTCGGCGAAGTCCACCGCCTCAGCCAGCTCAACTACCGGCGGACGCTGACGGCCCGCGGGGGCGACTACGGCCCGTGGCGGCACTACGTCAGCGCGGCCGGCGAGCCCACCGAGGTCAAGGGCGAGTCGAGGCAGCAGCGCTTCGAGCGCGTGCGGAAGCTCATTCCGGAGCGTTTCAACTTCGTCATCGACGACGCCTGGCCGCGGCGGATCGACGGCGGGCGGTTCCTCACGGAGCCCAAGCCGTCGGACCGCGTGCAGATTCACCAGGGCCCGCCGCTGTCCGACGAGACGGGCCTGTTCGTCCACACCGTTCGCAAGGCGGCCCGCGCGTGCTTCGCCGTCACGAGCGTGCTCAACGGCAACGAGAACCGGCGGGATTTCGGCGGGGGCAACTCGCTGGCCCGGCCCGTGGCGTGCGCCGTCGCGCCGCCGCGCCCCGTCCTCCAGGCCGTCTTCACCGCCAACGGGCCCGAAGGCTACCGCAAGATCGGCAAGTTCCAGGTCCGCGAGTACGTCTACTGGGAGGGCGGCGGCGGGCGGCTGCACAACGAGCCCTCCACGCCGCTGGCGTTCTGCTTCCACGTGCCGCGGCGCTGGGTGAACCTGGGCTACGAGCACAACGCAAACCGCGACGTCCCTCCGTGGCTCGTCTCCAACGCCAAGGTCGCCGGGTACTCGGTGCACTACTGGAACGGTCGCGGCCTCGTCATGGACACCGGCTACGTCCCGCCGACGCGCCGGGCGCCCTTTCCCCCGGGGCGCAGCAGCAACATGGCCTGGCCCGAGTACTCGCGGCTCTACTACGGCTCGGCGACGCCGCCGGCCCGGGGCGAGGCGGGCCCCTGGTGGTTCTGCCGCAGCGTCTACGGCTACGTCGAGACGCTCCACACCGGGGCCGATCCGCGCCGCGCGACGGTCCGGCCGTACTTCGAGAACCGGCGCCTGTTCGAGCTGGACTTCGTCCTGTCGAGCTTTCCGGCCGACGCGAACTACGTTGCGGCCGTCGGCGAGAGCGCGGCGCTGAACTTCGCGATCCACCACGCCGACCGCATCGGCTGCGCCGAGTGCTCGCAGGAACGGCCGTGGAACTCGCCCGGCGGCGCGCCGGCCCACGAGCCGCTCGTCGGCCTGCGGCGGTGGGCGCTCAAGGGCCCGCGCGGCGTCGACGTCTGGCAGTGGAACGACCCGGTGTGGCTGTCCCGCCACGGGCCTCGCCGGCCCTGGCCGGCCGTCTCCAACACGCACAGCCCCAACTACAACAGCGCCGACAACTGGGGCGCGTTGGGCTTCCCGCGGTTCTACCTGGACCTCGCCGCCGAGCGGCGCGTCAATCAGCTCTGGTGGTGCGACATCGGCGACGCGCCGAACGGCAAGTTCCTCGCCGTGCCGCGAGACCAGGCCTACCCCGTGCTGAGCCGCGTGAGCTGCTGCGAGACGCCCCTCCCGAAGTGGAAGTCCGAGCCGCGCGGCACGCTCAACGGCTACGTCGTCTGGCACCGCCCGGCGCGGCCGTTCCTGCGCCCGGCCCGGTTCCCCGGGAACCGCAAGCCGCCCGACCCGCCGCCGGGGCGCAGGATCGCCTATGCCGATCGGCGGAGGAACCTCCACTGGGCGGCCGTGCCCCTCGACCTCGTCGACGAGCCGAGGCGGATCGAGATGGCCCTTCGCATCGGGGAGGACGGGCTGATGCTCAACGGCCAGTCCGTCCCGCCGTGCCGGGTGGCGTGCGGCGCGGCCGACGTCACGCCGCGGCGCCTCCAGCGCTTCGGCGTCGCCAAGGGGCGGCGGTACCTGTGGCGCAACGTGAAGGTCGCGACGGGCCGGCTCCTCCAGGCCGGCGTCATCGCGCCCGACGAGCGCGGGCGACTGACCGTGCCGGGCTTCCTCCTCGACAAGGACCTGCTCGGCAACAAGCTGATCGTCGAGCCGGCCAACGGCAGCGCCCCGCCGGCCGTCGACGGGAAGCAAACCGTCCGCATCACGTACTACCGGACCCCCGCGGACCGCCGCGCCGCCCGGAACGTGCAGACCGAGGAGTTGCCCTACCCGCAGTACCTTCGCCGCTGCCGAGCCCCCGAGCTGGTGCCCGTCGTCAAGGCCGAGAAGGTCTTCCGCATCGACGACTTCGTCAATACCCGGGGCTTCCGTGACGGCGGGCTGTACTCCATGTGGGGCGGCGGGTTCGACGACGCCTTCCTCTTCCCGCAAGCCGGGCGCTATCGCGTCGAGGTCGAGACGACCCGGTCGCACTTCGCCAGCGGCGCCTGGCCGATCCTGTCGCTTCACGTGGACGACCGCCCGGCCGGCGAACGCCTGCTCGACGCCAACGCCCCCATCCGCCGCACGTGGTGGATCGACGTGCCGAAGGGGCGGCACCGCGTGCGCTTCCGCCTGGCCAACAACGTCTTCAACGAACCCGTGCCGCGCAACGGCGACCAGAGCCCCAAGCCCGACCGGGGCTTTGCCCTCGTGGGCGTGCGCTTCGTGCCGCTCGGCGAGAGGCCCGCCCGGCCGGGGGAGGTCTACCAGGTGGCGATCCGCCAGAGATCCGCCGTGCTCCCGCCGGGCATGCCGCTTCGCATGCGCGCCGACGTGCTCGACGGCTCCGGCCAGCCGCTTCGCTCCAGGATCCGGTGGACGGCTTCGGCGGGCGCGGTGGTCTCGCCCGACGGCCTGTTCCGCGCCGCCAAGGCGGGCACGTGCCGGGTGACCGCGACGGCCGGCGACAAGTCCGACACGGTCACCGTCACCGCCGCCGGCGACGCGTGGGTCGAGGACTTCGACGACGAATGGCCGGACGGCTGGCACGCCGACGGCGGACGCTGGACGGTCACCCGCAAGACCGGCTTCGTCGGAGCGCTGGTCCAGCGCGACCCGACGCCGGGCGCGCCGCACCGGATCGTCTGGCAGGGCGGGGCGGAATGGGGCGACCTGACCCTACGGGTCGACCGCCTTCTGCCCGAGCGCAACCTGCCCGGCGGCAGTGCCCAGGGCGTGGTCTTCCGCTACCGCGACGCGGACAACCACTACCGGTTCGAGCAGCGCCTCGCCGAGGACGGCCCCGAGCTGCGCCTCGTCGCACGCGTCGGTGGAACGGACACCGTCATCGCCTCGGCGAGCGGGAGAATCCCGCCGCTGGCGATGGCCAGGGCGACGTGCGCCAGCCTGCGGCACTGGTCCGAGCGCTGGCGAACCGACCCGAGGCCGCTCCGGATCGACCGCTTCGAGGTACAGCTCCGCGGGCGGCGAATCGCCGCGAAGCTCAACGGCCGCGGTGTCTTCGACGTGGCACACGGCGCGGCGGCCAGGGGCACGATCGCCCTGTGCTGCCGGGGCGGCGCGGCCTTCGACAACGTGACCGTCACGCCGAGGTGACCCAGGCCGATCACCGCAGCCACTCGTCGAGGTGCTCGCGGACGAAGGCGTCGTCGTGGAGGTGGGGGTAGGCGGCGTAGACGCGGTCGATCTCCTCGGCCTGGCCGGGACTGAGCGTTTCGCGGGGATCGAGACACCAGGTGCCCTCCAGCAGGCCCTGGCGGCGGAGCACTTCGTGGACGCCGGCGATGCAGCCGGCAAAGCCGTTCGCCGCGTCGAAGAAGGCCGCGTTGGCGTCGGTGATCTCGACGTTCCGCCGGAGCAGCTCCTGCGGAATCTCCCCGCCGCCGGCGACGGCTTCGCGGCACTGCCGAAGCAGCTCGACGGCGCGCCGGGTCCAGACCGACCAGTGCCCCAGCAAGCCGCCGACGATCCGTCGCTCGACGGGGCCGCCGCCCACGCGGAAGCGAAACGGCGTCAGCAGGTCGATGACGATGTTGTCGTCGTTGCCGGTGTACAGGGCGATGTCGTCGCGTCCGGCCTCGGCGACGGCGCGGACCACGTCGATCGTGTAGTAGCGGTTGAACGGCGCGATCTTGACGGCGACGACGTTCCCGATCTCGGCGAACCGCCGCCAGAAGCAGTGCCCCAACACGCGCCCACCGACGGCCGGCTGAAGGTAAAAGCCCACCAGCGGGATCACGTCGGCGACGGCGCGGCAGTGGGCGATCAGCTCGTCATCGTTCGCCTCGCCCAGCGCCGCGAGGCTCAGCAGGCCTGCGTGGTAGCCCAGCTCGCGCGCCAGGGCCGCTTCGCCCACGGCCTGGTCCCGCCGGCCGCACACGCCCGCGATCGCCACCAGCGCGTCGGGGCGTCCGGCCCGGGCGCCCCGGACCTCCTCGGCCGCCAGCTCCAGCAGCGGCCGGAACAGGCCGACCTTCGCGTCGCGGATGGCGAACTGCGTCGTGTGAACGCCGACCGCCAGTCCCCCGGCGCCGGCGGCGACGTAGTACCTCCACAGGGCGCGCTGCCGCCGCTCGTCCAGCTTCCGCTCAGCGCTCAGGGCCAGCGGGCTGGCCGGTATGGCCACTCCGCGCCGGAGGGCTTCTCTCGCCTTGGGGTCCATCTGTCCAGGCACGCGGCCGCCCGCCTTTCAGTACTTCCCGTCCTGGACCTCGAAGTGCGTCGGCTTGTCCAGGCCCTCGCCGCCGATTCGCAACCAGTGCGCCGTCCATTCGGTGATCCGCTCCAGCGGGACGGTCGGATCGCCGAACAAGGCGTTCGCCTCGGCCGCGTTGCTGAGGTAGCCCAGGCCGTTCTCCTCGCCGACGATGACGGCTTCCCGGCCGAACAGCCGCCCGAAGGTCTCCGCAAGTCGGCGAATGGAGACCGTCTCCGGCCCGGTGACGTTCAGCGCGCGGGGCGGGCTGTCGGCCAGGGCCAGGCACCGCAGGGCGCGGTCGCACACGTCGCCCTGCCAGAGCACGTTGGCGTAGCCGGTGGTCACGTCCACGGGCTCGCCGCGGAAGACCTTCGTCGCGACGTCCACCAGCACGCCGTAGCGCAGCTCGACGGCGTAGTTCAGGCGGAACTGGAGCACCCGCTCGCCGCGGGTCCGCGAGACGTGGTCGAACATCCGCTCCCGGGCGAGACAACTCATGGCGTACTCGCCGATCGGCCCCGGCGGCGTCTGCTCCGTCGCCCCGCCCGTCTCCACGTGCACCACCGGGTAGACGCAGCCGGTGGAAAAGACCACGATCCGGGACTCGACGAACGTGCTCGCGACGTGATACGGCACGATGCCGTTCATCGCCCAGGTGAGGTGCTCGGCCCCGGTCGAGCCGAACTTCCGCCCGGCCATGTAGATCACGTTCGCGGCGCGAGGCAGGGCCTCGACGGCGGCCAGGTCCAGCAGGTCGCACCGGACGGTCCGCACGCCGGCTGCCGCCAACGCCTCCAGCGGCGCAACGTCCACGGCGTAGACGTCTCCCGATGTGCCGGCGGCGTCGGCGGCGCGCCGGGTCATCCGGGCCAGCGTCGGGCCGATCTTCCCCCCCGCCCCCAACACCATCACGTCGCCCTCCAGCGACGCCATGAGCTCCACCAGGGCTGCGGACGGGCGGCTGAGCAGCTCGTCCAGCTCCTCGACGGTCTCGATCGCATCGGGCAGGTCGTCCATCGCCGCTTCCTCTCGGCGCGAGGGTCGCGCGGTCGCGGATCTCGCGAGCCCCATGGTACGCCACCGGCGGGGCCGACGGGAAGCGTCGGGAAGGCGGGCGGCCCTACGCGCGGACGACCTCGCGGAACCGGGCCGCCATGACCTCCATGTCGAACGGCTTGTGAAGGAAGGCGGTCGGCAGGGCACCGGCGAACTGGCTCGCCGCGTCCTGCTCGCTGTAGCCGCTGGAGACCACGACCTTCACGTCCGGGCGGATCCGGCGCATCTCCCGGAACGTCTCGCTGCCGCTCATCCGAGGCATGGTCATGTCCAGCAGGACCGCGACCACCTCGTCGGCGTGCCGGCGGAAGACCTCCAGCCCCTCCTGCCCGTTGCAGGCGGTCAGGACCGCAAAGCCCATCCGCTCCAGCATCATCTTCGCCACCTTGCAGACCATCGCCTCGTCGTCCACGACCAGGACCGTGCCGCTGCCCTGCCACTGCGTCTCGGCGGGCTCGGGCCACTTGGGTTCCTCCGCCGTGGCCAGCTCGGCCTCGCAGGCCGGCAGCAACACCCGGAACGTGGTGCCCCGCCCGGGATCGCTCTCGAAGTCGATGGCCCCGCGGTGGCCTCGGACGATGCCCAGCACCGCCGCCATGCCCAGGCCCCGACCCGTGAACTTCGTCGTGAAGAACGGCTCGAAGAGCCGCCGGCGCGTCTTCTCGTCCATGCCGCAGCCGGTGTCGGCGACCTCCAGGCAGACGTACCGCCCGGCGGGCGGCTCCTGGGGCGGGTCGGCGCCGGACAGGTCGCCGCGCCGGATCTCTCGGGCGGCGGTGCGCAGGGTGATGCGGCCGGCGGCGTCGCCGATGGCGTCGGAGGCGTTGGTGATCAGGTTCATCACGACCTGGCGGACCTGCGAGGCGTCGGCGCGGACAGCCGGCAGGTCGTCGGCCAACCGGTAGCTCAGCGTCACGTTCTTGGAGATGGACACCCGCAGGAGCTGCCCGATGTCGCGAATCAACTCGTTCAGGTCGATGCGCCGGACGAGGAACTGGCCCTTTCCGGAGTACGCGAGCATCTGGTTCGTCAGCTCCGACGCGCGAACCGCGGCGTCCCTGATCTCCCCGACGACGGCGCGGAGAGGCCCGTCGCTCGGCATCTCCAGCAGCGCCAGCTCCGCGTTGCCGAGAACGCCGACCAGCAGGTTGTTGAAGTCGTGGGCGATCCCCCCGGCCAGCACGCCGAGGCTCTCGAGCTTCTGGGCGTGCTGGATCTTGGCCTCCAGCTCGCGCCGCTCCTGCTCGGCCCGCTTGCGCTCGGTGACGTCCTCGACGACGCCCACCGCGCCGACGATCTCCCCGTGGCCGTTGTGGATCGGCGCGCTCGAGATGCTCACGTCGATCTCCGTGCCGTCCTTGCAGACGTTCCGGACCTCCGTCGGGCCGAAGGGCTCCCCGGACAGGACGCGCGCCACGTGCCCCAGGAAGTGGCGGCGCTGGTCCGGCAGCACGGCGGGGTGCAGCCGGCCCATGGCCTCCTCCCGGCTCCAGCCGAAGAGGCGCTCGGCGGCCGGACTCCACAACGTGACCTTCGCCTCCCGGTCCAGGCCCACGATCGCCAGCGGCGAGGACTCGACCGTCGACGCGAGCGTCTCGTGCGCCTCGCGCAGGGCCGCCTCCGCCCGGCGACGCCGGCGGATGTTGCCATACAGCAGCCCGATCCACGCCAGCAGGGCCGCCAGCACCGCCCCCATGCCCCAGATCCACCGCCGGTACCGGGCGTACATCGAGGACGGCTTGTTGAAGAACACCGTCCCCTCCGGCAGGTCGGACTCCTCGATACCGAAGCGCCCCATGAAGCCGTAGTTGATCATCACGCGCGTCGGGCTGTGCCGGTCGATGCCGATCCCCTCGGCCGCCTCGCCCTTCAGGATCCGCAGCGCCATTCGCGCGACTTTCCGGCCCTGCACCGTCCCCCCGGTGACCACGCCCCCCAGCGTCTTCGCGCCGAGCGTCTCCTCCCACATCGTGTAGATCGGCACGTCGCAGTGGGCCTCGACGAACGCGACGCTGTCCTTAATGGAGTACGTCCGCCCCTCCCGGTCCCGCAGGAAGTGCAGGTAGAACACCACCGTGTCGGACGGCAGCTCGCCGAGCGCCCGGATGAGCTCCGCGCTCGTCAGCTCGGACAGCGCGACGTACGTCAGCTCCGGGCGGTGTTGCCCCATGAACCCCTCGACGCGCTTCATGCAGATCTTCCCCGTCGGCGTGGGATCGCTCACGAAGGCCACCTGCCGGGTGCCCGGGTGGAGGCGCAGGGCCAGCTCCAGCGTGCCCTTCACGTCGAAGTCCTCGGCGATCCCGGCGATGTGCTTGTGCCCCGTGATGCGGACGTCATCGACGTCGTTGATGCCGCAGAAGACCACCGGCACGCCCGGGAACAGCTTCTCCCGGCGGCTCAGCAGAAAGGTCAATGCGTTGTCGTCGGAAGCGATGATCACGTCGAGCCGGTGGCCGGCATATTTCGCGGCGTAGAGGGCCTCGAGGTGTGGGAAGACCTCCTCCACGAGGTGGCGCTTCGTGTCCATGTACTCCACGTGCAGCTCGACCTCCAGGTCGCACGCCCCCAGCTCGCGGTGGATGGCGGAGGTGATCCGGTCCGACCAGGGGTACCCGGGGTGATAGGAGTTGAGCAGCAGCACGCGCCTCTTGGGCCCGTCCTCCGCCCGAGCCGCCCCCGACGCGGCAAGCACGCAGCAGGCGATCGCGAGCAGCGACCGCCTCGCGCGGCCGCCGGCCGACGCTCGTCCACGACCCGTTGATGCGGGGGATCTCTCGCCTTCCATCACCGCGCTTCCAGCAGGCGGCCTCAACCGGCGTCCGGCCGCCGTCGAGCCGGGCGAGGGCCGCCGCCTGCCTGGCCCCATGCCCGTTGGCCCCACCATGATACTCGATTCGTCGAGCCATGCCCCCCCTGGGTTTGGGCTTTCTCCTGCTTCCAGCCGTTCCTTCGCCTCCGACCGCGACGCTACCGCCGACCCGTAGCCCACGGCAGCAGGCATTCCCCGGACGTCCCCGGACCTCCCGTCGCCCCGGCATTGTCCGCGCATCGCCCCGGGCCGCCGGGACCACTCGGTCCCCCGGCCGAGATCGAGGCGCGTTTCCGAGTCCCACAGACGGCCTTGCGTCTGCGCTGGCGGCGCGTATACTCAAGCCAGGTGGTTCCGTCGCTCGGGGCGGCGGATGGGGTCCACCTCGCACATTCATGCTTCGTGAGACAACGACCCGGCGTGACCGGAAAGCGCGTGCACAGGCTGGCGCCAAGGGGATGATCTGGTGGGGAAAGTGCGCATCGATGAGGTCGGGTACTGGTCCGAGGTCAAGCTGGACCTCGTACGCAAGTACGCTCAGGCCTACTCGGCAATAATGAGCAAGCAGGCAACCATCGGGGCGTACCTTTACATCGACGGTTTCGCTGGCGCAGGGGTCCACCTGTCGCGAAGTACCGGGGAGTTCATCCCTGGCAGCCCTCTGAACGCGTTGAACGTAGATCCTCCTTTCAGCGAGTATCACTTTGTCGACCTCGATGGCGGGCGAGCCGAGAACCTACGGTCTTTGGCTCAGGGGCGCGACAATGTGTGCGTCCACGAGGGCGACTGCAACGCAATTCTCCGTCGGGACGTGTTTCCCCGAGCACGCTACGCCGACTACCGGCGAGCACTTTGCTTGCTTGACCCTTACGGTCTCCACCTGCAGTGGGAGGTGATCAAGAGCGCTGGCGAGTCGCGGAGCATCGAGATCTTCCTCAACTTTCCTATCATGGACATAAACATGAACGTGCTCAAGCACGACCCCAAGCGTGTGGATGAGCACCAACGGGCTCGCATGGACGCATACTGGGGCGACCGTACGTGGGAGGAAGCTGCCTACCGGAAGAAGCGCAGCCTGTTCGGGGACATCGATCAGAAGACAACGAACCGGGAAGTTGTGGCCGCTTTCCGAGACCGCTTGGTGCAGGTGGCGGGTTTCGAGTACGTACCGGAGCCGATGCCCATGCGGAACAACAGCGGCGCAGTTGTCTTCTACCTGTTCTTCGCCTCGCCGAACAAAGTTGGCGGCAAGATCGTGACGGAGATATTCGAGAAGCACCGTCACCGAGGGATATCCTGATGGCCATCCGATCGTCCATCGAATGGACCGAGTCAACATGGAACCCCGTCACGGGGTGCACGAAGGTCAGCCCCGGCTGCGCTCACTGCTATGCGGAACGAATGGCGAAGCGATTGCAGGCCATGGGACAGGCGAACTATGTGAACGGCTTCAAGGTCGCCGTACATGAGCATGTTGCAGACCTGCCTCTCAGGTGGAAGAAGCCCCAAGCGATATTCGTGAACTCGATGAGCGACCTGTTCCACAAGAACGTCCCCGCGAGCTTCGTGGGCCGGTTGTTCCGCGTGATGAACCTTGCCAACTGGCATCGGTTCCAGATACTCACCAAAAGATCCGGGCGGCTGCGTCAGTTGGCACCGAACTTGCCTTGGGCTCCGCACATCTGGATGGGAGTGACGGTGGAGTCGGCTCCGTACCTGAGGCGTGCGGACGATCTGCGGGAGACGGAGGCTCACGTGAAGTTCCTGTCCCTGGAACCATTGCTGGGTCCCCTGCCGCGCCTGGATCTCGAAGGGATCCACTGGGTCATTGTCGGCGGGGAGTCAGGGCCTCGAGCCCGCCCGATGGACCCAGACTGGGTGCGCCCCATCCGGGACACGTGCCTGACCGCTGGCGTCCCGTTCTTCTTCAAGCAGTGGGGAGGCACGCGCAAAGCCAAGACGGGAAGGATCCTCGACAATCGCACATGGGATGAGACCCCAAGCGACGTCGAGAGACTGGCGGCGCTGACGGGGTAGGCCTGCGCGGCACCAATGCATGGCTCCGGGTTCCTGGGGAGCGCGGATATGTCGGATTCCGGTCCTGCATGCCCCGCGCAGGATGCGCGGAAGTTGGCGAAGGTCTACGCCGCACGCCCGCCAACGGCTTGGGGGAAGTGGGGCCGGCGGCGGCCACGCCGCGAGAGCCCGACAGGCGCGCCCCAGACGAACCGCGCCGCCCGGACCGACGGCCCGAAGCGCGCATTCGGAGCCAGACGCCAGACCTGCCGGTGTGACCGCTTTGCTGCCCGTCCCCGGGACCAGGCGGCACCCATCGCACCGCCCGCGCCAGCGCCATGGCAATCGGCGACGTCCCCCGCCACGCACGCCCAGAGGCGGCCGGTTTCGCCTTGTCGGTAGCACGTCTCCGCGTTAGATTGCCCATGGCAGACTCGGGAAAGGGCCGAGCATGATGTCTGCGGGCAAGAGGGAGATCGAGATCCCGCTCCTCGAAGAGATCAAGAAGACGGGCGGGGCGGCTCGCGCTGCCGTCGTGGGCCGCAAGATGAACACCAACGGCTGGTCCTTCCGGCAGTACCGCGCCGAAAGCGGCACCATCCGCACGGTCGCCGACGCGCGCCGGGACTTCCTCGCCAAGGGCCGGTAGCGTGTCGCTCCCACGCGCAGAGTTCACCAGTGTCTGCACGTGGTGCGAAGGCAGTCGGAGTGAGCTGAACCGGGGCATGAGGAGACGCACATGATGCTGGATGATGTGGCTCGCGTGAACTGGGCAGTCGCCACAAGGACGTACGGCAGCGACCATGCGACGCTGATAGGTCTGACCGTGTCCTGGTGGAACGGAGAGGCCGATTCCCACTGCGTACTCGACGAGGGTCCTGGGATTGGCTGGCGCCCGAACGGTAGGGCCAGTGCCCGCTGCGATGCTCTCTTGTGCAAGGACTCCTGCCCCGTAGCGGTCGTTGAGGTCGAAGGCACCCGCTACTGCTACACGTTGGAAAAGATCAAACACTTGTTCGACTCCAACGATCCGGCGTTCCGCTCCGTTAAGGTGGCCATTCTGGTCGCCTACGCGAACAAGGCGGTCGGCAGAGGGCATGACCGACAGATTCTACCCGTGCCTTCCGAGTCGCTGGTGAAGATGTCCAGGGACATCACCGGTCAGCGTCCAGGCAAGTCAATCGTCCTCGTGGCCGTGGATAAGCGCTATGAGCGTATCACTGAGGGGATCAGGGCCAAGAGCGAGTACTATTGGGGGACGGTGTCGAGGATTGAGGGATGCAAGATCGCTGGTGGCCAAATCGTGGCCGAGAGGCGTTTCTGGCCAGAGGAGTAGCCCCTTGACGGAACTGGGCTCCGCGCGATGCTGCGCGAGTCTGCGCAACGCCACAGCCATGAAGCCGTGTGGTGCCGGCTGTCGCTGTGGCGACACCATGGTGACAGGCATGAACAACTTCTGCCAGCTTCTGCTCCCGTTCGCCCTCCTTGCCGTCCTGGCATCAGGATGCGCGCAGGAGCGATCGGCGCCGCCGGCCCCCACGGCGGAGATCCGCTTCGTCCCGGAGATGCAGGCGTTCCGGGAGCTCGATGACTGGCAGCGCTGCGAGCCGGACGCGCACGGCGCGGAAGCCGAGAGCGTTCGGCGGGCCTGGAAGGTGTTCGCGCCCCGGGTGGAGGAGCAGGTCACTCCCCGGCGCGTGCGGGAGCTGTCCGGCTGGGCGAAGAAGGAGATGGAGACGTACCGCTCTGTGCCGCCGTTTGCCGCCGTGCCCCTCAAGCCCGTCGCCGCGGATCGGGAGCAGGGCAAGGTCCTCTTCGAGGGCACGGCGGATACGCTCCCCTCCCACCACCCGACCATCGTGACGCGATGGCTGAAGGTCTTCCTCGTCTACGACCGCCGCG
>CAZXOC010000039.1:0-35610 GCA_964642165.1 uncultured Planctomycetaceae bacterium
TAGAATCGGCGTCACCATGTCTGGGGAGCAGGCGGATCTGCCGGATGGGCGGCTGCCGGATGCGCCGTCGCAAGGCGAGGCGAAGCCGGCGCTGCGGCGCGCCCCCCTGGTGCCGGTGGCATTGGCGCTGGCGGCGGGCGTCGCGGCCGGGCGGCTCGCGCCGATGACGGCCGGGCTGTGGGCCATCGGCGGGGGCGCGGCGCTCGTGGCGGCCGCCGTGTGCCTCGTCCGCAAGGCGCGGCGCCTTGCGGCGGTGGCGCTTGCGGCGGCGGTCCTGGCGTTCGGGGCCGTGCACGTGCGGCTGGCGACCTTCCGCCTGCCGGCCGACCATGTCGTCACCCGCACGCGCGACGCGGCCGCCCTGGCGACGATCCGCGGGCGCATCGCCGGCACGCCGAGCGTCTTTCGCCAGGCGGAGGCGATGGACTACCCGCGCGAGCCGATGACGCGTTTCGACCTGGAGGCGACGGCCATCCGCGCCGGGCAGGAGTGGCTGCCGGCGAGCGGGCTGGTGCAGGTGAGCGTGCTCCAGGAGGACCCGCGGCTGGTGCGGGGGCAGGCCGTGGAGCTGTGCGGGTGGATCTCGCGGGTGCGCGGGCCGGCGAACCCGGGACAGCGGGACGTGGCCGCCGCGGCGCGTCGGGCGGGCAAGCTCGTCGAGTTCCGCGTGCCGGTCGTCGAGGGCGTGACGATCCGGGCGCAGGGCTCCGGCGGGTGGTTCGACGCCCTGCGCGACCGGGCCGGCATCTGGGCCCGCGGGCACCTGGCGCGCTGCTCGTCGGGACGCCGGGGGATGCTGCTGGAGGCGTTGATCCTCGGCCGGCGCGACCCGGGGCTGAGGGGCCTCCGCGAGATCATGGTCCGAGGGGGCATCGCGCACCTGCTGAGCATCTCCGGCATGCACCTGGGGTTCTTCCTCGGCTTCGTGTACCTGCTCTGCCGCCTGGCGACGCTGGGCCCGAGGCGATCCGCCTTCGCCGCGCTGCTCTGCCTGTCGGGCTACCTGCTCCTGGCCGAGCCGCGCTCGCCGCTGCTGCGAAGCGCGATCATGGCGGCCGCCTTCTGCACGGGCGTGATCCTCCATCGCCGGCACATGGCGCTGAACGCGCTCGCCGCGGCGGGCGTCGTGCTGCTCGTCCACGACCCGCTCAACCTGTTCCAGCCGGGCTTCCAGTTGAGCTTCGTCATCGTCGCCGGGCTGATCGTGCTGGCCGAGCCGTTCCGGGAGCTGCTGTTCGGCCGGTGGATCCGCGTGCGGGCGCTGATGGAGTTCGGCCCGGAGGAGCGGCTGCGGCGCTGGCTGTGGTTTACCGGGTTCGACTGGCTCACGGGCGCGGTGGTGCTGGCCGTGCTGGCGTGGCTGCTGTCGGCGCCGCTGGTGGCGGTTCACTTCGGGCTCGTCTGCCCGTACGGCGCGCCGCTGACGCTGCTGATCGCCCCGCTGGTCGTCGCGGTGATCGTGCCGGGCTACGTCTCGCTGGCGGTCGGCTGGGCCGGGCCGAACCTCGCCTGCGCCATCGGGCGCCTCGCCGACCGGGCCGCCGGGGCGCTGATCCGGGCCGTCGAGGCCGCCGACCGCCTGCCCGCCCTCGGCGTGGAGCTTCGCCCGGTCTCCCTGGCGTGGGTGGCCGCCTGCTACGCGGCGGTGGTCCTCCTCGTGCTGCACCCGCGCCTGCGGTGGGGACGCCTCTGGGCGGGCGCCGCCGTCGTGTTCGCGCTGCTGCTGACGGTCCAGACGCAGCTTCCCGCCGCGCCGACCGCGGCGGCGGAGCTGCACCTCCTTGCCGTCGGGCCCGGCCAGTGCGCCGTCCTCCGGACGCCCGCCGGGCAGACGGTCGTCCTGGACGCGGGCAGCCTCGGCCACGCCGGCTGCGGCGAGAACATCCTCGTGCCGTTCCTCCTGCATGAGCGCCTCCCGGAGCCGGCGGCGGCGTTCATCTCCCACGCCAACGCCGACCACTACAACGCGCTGCCGGCCCTGCTGCGGCGCGGCTGGGTGGAGAAGGTCTACCTGAACGAGTACTTCGGGCGCGACGCGAACGCCCCCGGCGCCGAGGGCGTCGCCGAGCTGATGGGCATGTTCCGCGAGGGGCACGTGGAGACGGTGCGCCTTCGCCCGGGCCAGAGGCTGCGCCTGGACGACCGGACGGAGGTGGAGGTGCTCTGGCCGCCGCCGGGCCGGGCGGACCTGTCGGTGAACGACACGTCGCTGGTGCTGCGGGTCACGTGCGACGGGCGGCGCGTCCTGGTGACGGGCGACCTCGACGAGACCGGCCAGGCCTCCCTCGCCGCGACGCCCGAGCGGATCCGCTCGCACGTGCTGGTCCTGCCGCACCACGGGGGGTGGGAGGAGACGCTTCCGGCGTTCGTCGAGGCCGTGGCGCCCGAGGTGGTCCTGATCAGCAGCGCCCGCGAGCCCGCGGCCCCGCTCAGCGGAGGCCCGGAGGCCGCGGCGTTCTACGAGCGCCTGCCCGTCGAGCGCCGCTGCTACAGCACGCCGAGGCACGGGTGGATCCGCCTGCGGTTCGGGCGCGGCGGGCTGCGCGTCCGCACGATGCGCGAGTGAGGCTAATTGCCAACGCGGCGCGCCCGCGGTACGGTACGTGACCGAAAGGACGCCGCCATGTCGGTCGAGTACTGCGTGGTCAGCATCGGGGCGCTGTCGCGGCATCGCCTGTGGGGCGAGGCGGCGGCGGTGCGCACGTCGCACGCGACGACGACGGCGATCTTCGACGGCGATCGGGTGATCCTGGTGGACCCGTCGCTGCCGGCGCAGGCCCTCGCGCCGGTCTTCAACGAACGGACGGGCAAGCGGCTCGGCGACGTGACGGACGTGTTCTGCACGACGCTGCGGCCGGTGCATCGGCGCAGCATCCAGGCCGTGCCCGACGCCCGGTGGTGGGTGCACGCCGAGGAGCTGGCCTGGTACCAGCACCAGCTCGAGGAGCGGCTGGACTCCGCCGGGCGGCTCGATCCCCAGTACGCCGAGACGCTCGAGAAGGAGACGGAGCTGCTGGAGGCGTTCCGCCCGGCGCCGGAGAAGCTGTCCGAGCACGTGACGGTGTATCCGCTGCGGGGCGCCTCGCCCGGTTCGGCGGGGCTGCTGCTGACGCCGCCGACGGTGACGGTGGTGGTGGCGGGGGACGCGGCCGTCACGGGCGAGCACGTCCGCCGGGGGCAGGTTTGGGACGGCTGCGCGGATGTCGAGCAGGCGACGGCGTCGATGCGGGACTTCCTGGAGCTGGCCGACGTGATCATTCCCGGGCACGACAACGTGCTGCTGATGCCCGGCCGCTGGCTCTGACTCGCCCCGGGCGGTACAATGCCGGGGCACGGGCATGCTGGAGCCAACCGAGCAATCCGACGACCCCGACGGCGAACCAGGGGCGCCCGCTGTCTGTCTCGTTGCGGAGCGTTTTCGCCTTCGTCGATGCTCGCGGCGGCGCGGGAGGGTCCGCTGATGTGGGGCGAGTTTTTCGCCGAGCGGGTGCCGGAGCTGGTGCTGCTGGCGGCGCTGCTGTCGGTGTCGGCGTTCTTCAGCGGCTCGGAGACGGCGCTGTTCTCCCTCTCGTCGGGGCAGTTGTACCGGCTCCGCCGGGGCGGGCGCGGGAGCCGGACCGCCGCGGCGCTCATGAACCGCCCGCAGCAGATCCTGCATTCCATCCTGCTGGGCAACCTGCTGGTCAACGTGGCGTACTCGACGATCTGCGCGGTGATGGTGATCGACCTGGCGCGCCCGGAGATGGGGCTGTCGCCCTGGATCGTCGCCGCCGCGTCGCTGGCGCCGGTGCTGGTGCTGATTCTGTCGGGCGAGGTGCTGCCGAAGATGCTGGCGATGCTGATCGCCGAGCGGTGGGCGGTGGTCGCCGCGGCGCCGCTGGCGGTGCTGAGGAAGGTCGTGTTCCCGCTCACCGTCGCGCTGCATCGGGGGATCGTGGGTCCGCTGACGCAGATCCTCGCGCCGCGCCCGACGGGCGGGCAGGACATCAGCAGCGAGGAGCTGGCGGCGCTGCTGGACCTGTCGGCCAAGCGCGGCATCCTGGACCACCAGACGAACACGCTGCTCCAGGAGATCATGGAGCTGACGGACCTTCGCGTGCGGGACGTGATGATCCCGCGGGTGGATATGATCTGCTACGACCTGGACGCGCCGCGCGCGGGGCTGGGGAAGCTCTTCGGGCGCACCAGGCTGCGGCGCGTGCCCGTCTACGAGAAGGACGTGGACCACATCGTGGGCGTCGTGCACGCCAAGCGGGTGCTGCTCAGCCCCGACGTGCCGCTGCGGGACGTGCTGGTGAAGGTGCCCTTCATCCCCGAAGCGGCAAACCTGGAACGGGCGCTGACGCAGCTTCGCGCGCGGCGGTCGCAGATGGCCGTCGTCGTGGACGAGTACGGCGGCACGGCCGGGCTCGTGACGCTGGAGGACATCCTGGAGGAGATCGTCGGCGACATTCCGGACCCGCACGAGCGCGGGCGGGGCCCGGCCGTCGAGGAGATCGCGCCGGGGCGCTACGTGATCGACGGCGACCTGGCCATCCACGAGTGGGACGACGCGTTCGACATGCAGCTCGCCCACGAGCGCATCAGCACGATCGGCGGGTTCGTCACGTCGCTGCTGGGGCGCATTCCCGCCGTGGGCGACGAGGCGACGTACCGCAACCTGCACTTCATCGTTCGGTCGATGCGTCGGCGGCGGGTCGCCGAGCTGGAGCTTCGCCTGGTGGAGGGCGCGGCGTGATCGCGGCGGCGTGGGCAGCCTGGGCGCTGTGGTCGGCCGTCCTCGTGGCGGCCACGGGGCTCTGCGGGCTCTACTGCGGGCTGGAGACGGGCATCTACCGGCTGAACAAGATCCGCCTGGACCTCCGCGCCGAGGCGGGCGCCCGCGAGGCCCGCCTGCTGCGCCGCATGCTGCGGGCGCCCAACCATCTGCTGGCCGTGCTGCTGATCGGGACGAACCTCACCAGCTACGCCGTGGCGTTCGCGGTGACGGCGATGTTCCAGATGAGTGGGGCGGGACAGGCGGCCGTGTGGTACTCCCTTCTCGTCGTCACGCCGCTGCTGTTCGTCCTGGGCGACAGCGTGCCGAAGGACGTTTTCCAGCGGCTGGCCGAGACGCTGACGTACCGCCTGAGCTGGCTGCTGGCCGCCTCGGACGTGCTGTTCAAGGTCACGGGGCTCTCGCCGCTGGTGCGGGGGGTGTCGTGGCTGGTGATGCTGCCGGTCCACCGGCGCCGGGCGGACGCCAACGAGCGGCTCAGCGCCGTGTTCACCGAGGGCCGGGCCAGCGGCGTGCTCACGCACATGCAGACGCTCATGGTCGACCGGGTCATGCACATCTCCGAGGTCACCCTCGCCGACGCGATGGTGCCCATGGACCGCGTGGTGGCCGTCGGGCGGGACCTCCGGCGCGATGAGCTGCTGGAGGTGATCCGGGGCAACAACCACTCCCGCCTGCCGGTGCGCGGCGAGTCGGGCGACGTCATCGGCGTGCTGGACATCTACGACGTGCTGGCCGGCGAGGCGGCGCGACCGGCCGAGCAGATGGCCCAGCCGCTGACGCTGCCCGAGGCCCTGACCGTCACCGAGGCGCTCTATCGCCTTCAGCGGGCGCACCAGATGATGGCCATCGTCGTCTCCGCCGAGCGGCCCGTCGGCATCGTCACCATCAAGGACCTCGTCGAGGAGATCGTCGGCGAGCTGGAGGAGTGGTGATCCCGGCCCTCGCCCGGGGCACGGGCGGTCAGGGCGCGGCCGGCTCGGCCAGGGCCTGCTTCATCCGCCGGTACTCGCGCAGCAGCACGGGCTCTCGCCGCGGGCAGGTGACGTGGCTCCAGGGGAGGCGCGCGTCGGTGGGCAGCTCGCGGTGGGCGTAGATCGCCGGGTCGACGCCCGCCTGCCGGAACGCGGCGGTCCACTTGTCCCAGTCCCAGTGCTCGTTCCAGGCGTCGAGGCGGGCGGCGCCCTCCCAGGCGGCCTGGATGACGCGGCCGACGTGGCGGTCGCCTCGGGCGATGACCGCCTCCAGGATGCTCCGCTCGACGCGGTGGAACTTGAAGCGCACGGGCGAGCGGCGGGACAGGTCGATCAGTCGCCGGCGGACGTCGAGGAATCGCTGTGCTTGGCCCATGGCGCACCACTGCATGGGGGTGTGGGGCTTGGGGACGAACCAGGAGACGCTGGCGGAGATGGCGCCGCGGTGGCCGTCCACGTCGCGGCGCGTGTCGCTCAGGCGTCGGCAGAGGGCGACGATCGCCTCGACGTCGGCGTCGGTCTCGCCGGGCAGCCCGGCCATGAAGTAGACCTTCACGCTGCGCCAGCCGGCCTCGTAGGCGGCGCGGACGCCGCGGATCATGTCCTCCTCGGTGATCCGCTTCCGGATCGCGCGGCGGAGGCGCTCGGTGGCGGCCTCGGCGGCGATCGTCAGCCCGCTCTTGCGGACGGCGCTGGTGAGCTTCGGCAGGTGCTCGAGCTGCGAGTCCACGCGCAGGCTGGGCAGCGAGATCGACACGTGCCGCGGCGTGAACTCCGCCGTCAGCCGCGCCAGCAGCTCCGCCAGGTGCGGGTAGTCGCTGGTGGAGAGGCTCAGCAGCGAGATCTCCCGGCAGCCGGTCGCGTCGACGGCGGCGCGGGCCGCCGAAACGATCTCCGCCACCGGGCGCGTGCGCACCGGCAGGCGGACGGCCCCGGCCTGGCAGAAGCGGCAGGCGTTCGGGCAGCCGCGCATCACCTCCACCACCACGCGGTCGTGCACGCCCTCCACCAGCGGCACGAGCGGGCGAAGGATCGGCGGCGAGTCGGTCAGCTCCTCGACGTGGGCGTGCTCGACGGTCTCCGGGACGTCGTCGCGGGCCGGCTCGACGGCGGCCAGGCCGCTGTCCGCCGTGCCGTCGTACGTCGCCCGGTAAAAACGCGGGGCGTACGCGCCGGGGACCTCGCGGGCGGCCTGGAGGAGCACCTCCTCGCGCGCCGCGCCGTCGCGCCGGGCCCGGCGGACGATCTCGACGAAGGCGGGCAGGGACACCTCGCCGTCGCCGGCGAGGAACAGGTCGATGAAGTCGGCCATCGGCTCGGGCGTGTCGGCCAGGGCGTCGCCGGCGATGACGAGAGGGTCCCGGGCGGTGCGGTCGGCGGCGCGCAGGGCGATGCCCGCCAGGTCGAGCATCGTCAGGACGTTCGTGACGCACAGCTCGTAGCCGAGCGAGAAGCCCAGGACGTCGAAGTCGGCGAGGGCGGCGCGGCTCTCCCAGGCGAACAGCGGCAGGCCGGCGCGGCGCATGACCTGCTCGGCGTCGGGCAGGGGGCAGTACGCGCGGTCGCAGGCCACGCCGTCCCTGGCGTTGAGCAGGTCGTAGAGGATCTGCGAGCCGAGGTGGCTGATGCCGATGGTGTAAGCGTCGGGGAAGGCCAGGGCGACGGTCACCTCGGCCGCCCGCACGTCGCCGCAGCGCGCGTTGGTCTCCAGGCCGATGTACTGCCCCGGCTGGCGGACGCGGGGCAGGAGTTCCAGGCTGACGCGCTGCGAGAGGTCCTTCATGACGTTGCGGCGAGGGCCGTCCGGCTCGGCGGGGCGGTTCGGCCTCCGCGCGGGCGTCCTGCCCGGGCGTGCCGTTCCCGGGCTTCGGGGCCGCGGCCCTCGCGGGTGATTGCCCGGCAAGGGCTTGACTGGTAGAATGCGCGGCCATGAAATCTTACACGCGGTACCTGACGTTCCACATCCCGGCGCGGATGGATTTCCGGAACATCACGCCGCAGGTGGTCGAGGTCGTCCGCGACAGCGGCGTGCGGGAAGGGCTGTGCCTGGTCAACGCCATGCACATCACGGCGAGCGTGTTCATCAACGACGACGAGCCGGGACTGCACGAGGACTACAAGCAGTGGCTGGAGGCCCTGGCGCCGTTCGACCCGTCGCCCAGCCGCTACCGCCACAACCGGACGGGCGAGGACAACGGCGACGCCCACCACAAGCGCCAGGTGATGGGGCGAGAGGTCGTCGTGGCGATCACGGACGGGCAGCTCGATTTCGGCCCGTGGGAACAGATCTTCTACGGCGAGTTTGACGGTCGGCGACCCAAGCGCGTGTTGGTCAAGGTCATCGGCGAGTGAGACGGGCCAGCATGGAAGCAATGGGAGATTGAGCTCATGCCGATTACCTTCCGGTGTGAGGGATGCCAGAAGGACGTGACGGCCCCGGACGCCGCGGCGGGCAAGAGAGGCAGGTGTCCCTTCTGCGGTCACCTGAATGCCATCCCCCACCTCGTGGACGAAGACGACGACGACGCGATCCCTCTGGCGCCTCTCGACGAGGAAGAGGAGCGCCGCGCGGCCGAAGAACGCCGCACCCTCTACGAGCAGGAGCAGGAACTGCTCGCCGAGACCGGCGGGCCCGCCGTCATCCCCCTCGATCACCGAGACGACCTCACCAGCGAGGACCTGCACCACTTCGTGGTCAACTACTGCGTGGACCTCGCCGACGGCAAGCTCCCCCGCGCCGAGCAGAACGTCGACCAACTGCGGCACCACGGCATGCTGGGCGTCGAGGCCGTCGATGACTTCATCGAGGGCATGGCCGACGAGATGGGCCTGGAGCGGATCCCCAAGCCCGTCCTGATGGGCTTCCTGAAGGAGCTCAAGGCGCGCGTGCTGGGCCACTGACGGCGGGGGGCGTCTGGGGCAAGAAAGCGGCCGCGAGAGGGCTTCTCCCGCGGCCGATTCCGCTGCTGTAATGTCCGGCCCGCAGTTCGGATCAGAAGTCATCGGGCCCTTCGGGGGGCGGCGCGGCGCCCGGCCTCATCCCGCTGATCGCCGTGAACACGCCGACCACCTCTTTGACCAGCTCGGTCGGCACGTAGACCACGACGTGGACATTCCGGCCGGCGTAGCCGATCCCCATGGCGACCGGCGTCTTGCAGGCGATCTTGAAGGGGGGCAGCTCCTCGTCGGGCTCCATGGTCTTGACGCCGTCGACGATCAGCTTGTAGATGTTGGCCCCGTTGATGAGGATGATGGTTTCGGGCTTGGCGGGCATGTGCTTCAAGGCCGCCAGGTCGCCCGGGGTGGTGCCGATGGTGCCCGTGCCGCGAGCGGCCTTGAGGGCCTCGGCCATGAACTTCCGCGAGCCGCCGAACGTGACCACGACGGTCTTCTTGTCGGGCGCGGCGACGAGGAAGCGGACCTTGTCCTCGCCGAGGGCCTTCTTCATCTCGGCGCGGTCCTCCTCCTCCATCTTGTCCAGCTCGGGGTGCTCGACGGAGACCGCGTCGACGCTGACGCCGGCGATGGTCTCGACGGACTTGACGTACCGGATGGCGAGCTTCTGGGCGTCGGGCTCGTCGGCGGCGAAGTGCCGGATCAGGTTCTGGATGAGCTTGGCCTCCTCGCCCAGCAGGGCCTTGACCTCCGCTGCGTCCTTGCAGCGGATCACGAAGCTGGCGCCGAAGAGCCCGCTGCCGGACGGGGCGCCGCCGATGACCATCTGCGTGCCCGCGACCTGCCCCAGCATGCCGCGAACGAGCTTCCGCATGCGGGCCTTCTCCTCGTCCGCCACGCCCTGGAACAGCTCGCCCTTCAGCAGCTCGTTCACCATGTCCATGGTGAGCTTGATGGTATGCTCGTCGGTCTCGCCGGTGGAGCCGACCGCCAGGCCGTACGGCAGGTCCGGCAGGGCGTTCAGCCCGACCTTGCCGGTCGGCTTGGCGGCGGCGATCGCCTGAGTGTACGTGCTGTCGGGCTTGAAGCTCGCCAGCTCCTCCAGGATGATGCCCGTCTTGCCCACCCGGATGCCGACGGTGACGGCGTCCATTTGCTGGAGCACGTCGCGGTAGAAGCCGAAGTACGTCTTCATCAGCGGGGCCATCGGCCCGGCCTGCATGGTCATCTGCTGCTCGAGTTGCTGCATGAGCTGGGCGAGCATCGGCCCGGCCACCTTCATGTTGATGCAGTAGGCCAGGTCCATCTTGCCCAGCAGCTTGACCTGCTCGGGGGGCAGCTCGGAGACGGCCTTCTTCTTCGTGCCCGCGACGGCGTCCAGCGCCTTGTCGTGGGGGCTCAGGGCGACGTAGCCGCCTACCTTCGTCGCGTAGGTAGGCCCCATCCGCAGGTTGATCAGCGTGTACTTGCCCGCCTGCTCCATCGGGTAGGCGCCGAAGACCTCCTTCACGCCCGTGCCGGGCACGAGGATGACGAAGGGGATCTTCGGAGGCGCCGCGGGGGCCTCGTCCTCGCCCCCCTCCGCCGGCGGAGCGGCGCCCATGAGCTGCAGCAGGTCGATGTCGAAGTCCTTCGGGTTCAGCATGACCACCGCCGCGCCGCCCTTGGGGTTGAAGCCCTGGCCCAACTGGGCCCCGCCGCGCACCAGGTCCAGCACCGGCATCTTCTTCTCGGGATTGTCCGGATCGGGGCTCGGCAGCATCTGGCTGACGCCCAGGTCCGCGAGGAGCTTGTCGACCTTCCCGGCCACCCCCTCGGCGCTGGAGACCACCGCGAAGCCAAGCGCCCCGGCCGGGATGTGGTCCAGGACCGATTCGGGCTTGGCCATGGCCTTCGCGCCGCCCTGGGCGCAGACGCCCGAGGCCACGAGCAGGATACAGACCGCCACGAGCGAGGTTCGAGAGGAAGCCATGATCGTCTCCTTGTCTGGGGATACCCTCGAGTTCCGAGTCATGCTAGATGGTACGCCCCCGGCGGGGGCGGTTCAACGCCGTTTTTACCATAGACGCTCTCGCGGGCGGTTTATTCTGGTTTTTTTCGGGGAGGGGCGCGGCTCGGCACCCGGTCCGCCCCCGCGACCGCCGTCCGAGGCGATTGAATTCAGCCCGCCAGGGCGGTACGATGCAGCCTGTCGCCGGCCCGCCCGAGGCGGCGGCCGCCCGAGAATCGCGCATGACGGAGCCGTCCCTCATCCCGCAGCAGGTCGACCGCGGCGAGATTGCCGGCGTCCTCATCTCGCGCGAGCGGATCCAGGCCCGCCTGGTCTCCCTGGCGGAGGAGATCGCCCGGTGGTACGCCGGCGGCGAGGTGACCTTCCTGGCGGCGCTGACCGGCTCGCTCGTCTTCGTTTCGGACCTGCTGCGGCGGCTGCCGCTGCGCGTGCGCCTGGAGATGGTTCGGGTCCGGTCCTACCCCGGGCGCACCACACGAAGTCGCGGGGCGAGGGTCCTGGCGCCGGAGGGACTGGACCTCGCCGGGCGCGACGTGCTGATCGTCGACGACATCCTCGACAGCGGGCGGACGCTGGCGGCGCTGCGGGCCCTGGCCGTCGAGTCGGCGGCCGCCCGCGTCCGGACCTGCGTGCTCCTGTGCAAGCGCCGCGACGACCTGCCCGGGCGACCCGACGCCGACCTCGTCGGCTTCGACATCGACGACCGCTTCGTCGTGGGCTACGGCCTGGACTACGACAACCTGTACCGCAACCTGCCCGACATCTGCCTGCTGGGGCCCTCGCGCCGGGAGGAGCAGGCATGAGCCCGTCGGCCGAGCCCGCCCACCTCGCCGCCGCCGACGCCGCCCTCGTGCCGGCCGAGTGCCTCCAGGACGGCGAGGTGGTCATCCTGGCCGTCAAGCCCAGCCGGTGGCTTGTCCTGCTGGTGTCCTGGCCGTGGGTCTTGCTGGCGATCGCCGTCGCCGTCGCGACGGTCCTGGTGTCGGACGGGCTCGGCTCGGCAGGCACCTGGCGTGCGGTCGCGCTGGCTTGCTCGGCGGTGGCCTGCGCGCGGGTGACGATCGCGTGCTTCCAGTGGCAGGGGCGGCTGTACGTCCTGACCGACCGCCGCGTGTTGCGCTTCCGGGGCGTCTTCCGGGAGGACGTCTACGCATGCCCCCTGAAGCACATCCACCGGTTCCACCTGGCGGCGACGCTGCCGGAACGCGCGCTGACGCTGGCCAGCCTGTTCTTCGAGCCCGACGACGACGCCCCGCCCGGCGAAGGGCACTGGATCTTCCTGGCCCGCCCCCAGGAGGTCCGCCGGCTGGTCGAGGAGGCCTGGCGCCGCGCACGCTGAGCAGGCCGAGCCGCCGATTGCCCCGGCCGCCGCAGGCCGCCATCCCGTTTAACCGGTAGCGCCCCCGGCGGTCGGGCCGCGACGGGCGCCGGATCGTGTGGTGACGATGGCACAAACAGTCTCGCGACCGACGGTCGCCGCGGCGTGGCTTGCGGCGCTGCTGCTCTACCTGAGCGGCGCGGCCGCGGCGGCCGGGCTCGCCACCGACAAGCTACCCGCACACGCCCTGGCGCGCTTCGGGTGGCTGCGCCTGCACCACGGCAGTTGGGTCCGGCACGTCGCCTTCAGTCCGGACGGGGCGCTGCTGGCCTCCTGCGGCGGGCAGTCCAGCGAGGCGGGCGAGATCGCCCTGTGGGACGTGGCGACGGGGCGGCTGGTCCGCTCGCTGTCCGCGCCGGGCCGGCAGTTGGCCGTCCTGGCGTTCTTCCCCGACGGCAAGACGATCGCCGCGGCGGGGACGGACCGCGCGATGCACTTCTGGGACGTCGCTTCCGGCAAGCTCCAGCGCCGCACGGGCCTGCCGCGGGCCAACTGGTTGGCCGTCTCGCCGGACGGCAAGCGCCTGGCGACCAGCGACGGTACCAACGTCCACGTCCTCGACGCCGCCGGCGGCAAGGTGCTCCAGACGATCACCAAGCAGACCCACTGCGCCTTCTCGCCGGACGGCAGGTGGCTGGCCACCACCACCACGCGGGACTCGAAGGTCAGCCCGCAGCTCTGGGACGTCGCCACGGGCAAGCCCGGCCGGCGGATGGCCAGCAGCAACCAGCGTTTCACGGCCCCGGTCTTCTCGGCGGACGGCGCGCGGCTCGCCGCCGGCTGCATGTACGGCACCGACCGCGGCTCGGTGGTGGTCTGGGACACGAAGACCGGCCGGGTCGCGCGGAGGCTCGCGGGGCAGGGCTACTACGTCAGCTACCTGGCCTTCAGCCCCGCCGGCGGGCTGCTGGCCGCGACGTCGCGGGTCGGCAGCGTGCGCGTCTGGGACGTGGCGACGGGCAAGACGGCTCGGGAGCTGCCCGTCGTCGGCGGGCGCATCTACGCCGTCGCCTTCAGCCCCGACGGCACGCGGCTCGCCGCCGGCGGGTACACCGGGCAGCTCCGCCTCTGGGACACCGGCACCTGGCTCGAGCGCTACGGCGAGGCCGGGCACCGCGGCGCGGTGACGCACGTCGCCGCCTCCGACGACGCCACGCGCGTCGTGACGGGCGGGCTGGACGGCACGAGCCGGCTGTGGGACGGGCGCAGCGGGAAGCATCTGTGCCGCCTGGCCGTCGGCGCGGCAAGCGCCGTCGCCGTGGCCATCTCCCCCGACGGGCGCGTCGCCGCCACCTGCGCCGGCGACGAGAAGGTCCACCTGTGGGACGGGCGGACCGGCCAGCCGCGCCGCACCGTCCGCGCCGGCGTCGGCGCGGGCGGGCAGGTCGCCTTCCTGCCGCGGGGCAGGGAGCTGGTGGCCTTCGCGCCCAACGGCGCGGTCCGCGCCGTGGACGTGGGCACCGGCCGCGTGCGCACGGTCCGCCCGGCGGGCAAGTCCGCCTCCGCCAGCGTCGTGGTCTCGGGGGACGTCCGGCTGGCGGCCTCGTTCGAGCGCGGGCTGGCCCACGTCTGGCGCCTCCGCAGCGGCCGACGCCTCGGCAGCTTCGCCGTCCCCGCCATCTCCTACTTCTACGCCCTCGCCCTCGGCCCGAGCGGGCGCCTCCTGGCGTGCGACGCCGGAAGAAGGGTCGCCCTCATCGAGCTGGACTCCGGCCGAGTCGTACGCGACCTCAGCATCACCACCCGCCGCAGCGCGCGGGGGAAGGTGGCCCTCAGTCCCGACGGGTCGATCCTGGCCGTCGGCGAGGACCGCGGCCTCGTCACCTTCTGGTCCGTCCGCACCGGCCAGAAGCTCGCCGAGAGGACCGGCCACCGGGGCTACGTGACGGCACTGGCGTTCCTGCCGGGCGGGCGGCGGATGCTGTCGGCCAGCTCCGACGGGACGGCCGTCCTCTGGAGCCTGGCGGGCATCGGGCGCGCGGCGGTGGGGGGCTCGACGCTCGCCGCCGAGCAGCTCGACGAGGCTTGGTCCGCCCTGGCGTCGACCGACGCGGCGAAGGGGCAGGAGGCGATCTGCCGCCTCGCCGGCGCGGGCGACGGGTCGGCGGCCTTCCTGAGCGAGCGGCTCCGGGGGGTGGAGGGCCCGTCGGACGAGGAGATGCAGCAGCGGATCGCGGACCTGGGGCACGACCGCTTCGCCCTGCGCAAGCGGGCGACGGAGGATCTGGCGCGCCTGGGGCCGCTCGCCGAGCCCGCGCTGCGGCAGGCGATCGAGGACTCCGACAACGAGGAGGTCCGCGCGCGGGCGCAACTGCTCCTGGGCGCCCTGGACGACCCGCACCAGCGCAGCGGCGAGACCGTACGCCAACTGCGCGCGGTCTACGTGCTCGAACGGGTCGGCTCGGACCGCGCGAAGAAGGTGCTGACCCGCCTGGCGGCCGGGTCGCCCCGCGCGACCCTCACCCGCCGCGCCGTCGAAGCGCTGGACCGCCTCGGCGCGCGCAATCGTTAGCCTTCGCCCCGGCGGCCGCCTGCCGGCGATCTACAGGTGCACCGCCAGGTCCGCCACCTGCGGATGCGTCAGCGACTCGTAGTCGGCGTACGGCATCCGGACCGCCTGGCGGTGCGTGCCCGCCTGGAAGACGATCTCCTCGTCCGCGGCGAGGTGCTCGTCCACCAGCGTCGGCAGGTTCCACAGGTGGCCCATCGGCGGCTCGGCGCCCACCTCCACGTCCGGGAAGAGCTTGGCCATCTCGCTCTCGTCGGCTAGACGCACCGACTTGCTCTTCAACGCCTTGGCCACCTTCTTCATGTCCAGCTTGTAGCTGGCCGGCAGGGCGCAGATGGCGTACTGCCCGTTGGCCTCGACGACGACGGCCTTCGCCATCACGTTGCCGCTGACATGCTCCTCGGCCGCCACCTCCTGGGCCGTGTAGGCCGCAGGATGCTCGCACAGCTCGAACCGAACGCCCTGCTCCCTGAGATACTCGCCGATGTCCATGGTACCGGCCCCTTTCTCCTTGGAGAGACATTCAGACGCTACTGGCGGCAGGTCGCGCCGACGCCGGCCCGGCCGCTCCTTCCGCGTCTATTCTACGCCACCCGCCGCCGGAGCGACAACTCCCCTGGCGCAGTGGACGTCGACGGGAGACGGCAGGCGAACTGGCGGGCGGGCCTCCGGGCGGGTAGAATGCCCGCCGGCAGCTCAGGAGAAACGCGATGACCATCCCGGCGGAAGATCGCAGCAGACTGGTGGCCCTGGCGCGGGCGGCCGTCGAGGCACAGGTCTCGGGGCGGGCGCGTCCCGAGCCGGGGGCCCTCGACGGCGTGCTGGGCGAGGTGCGGGGCTGCTTTGTCACCCTCACCAACCAGGAGCAGTTGCGGGGATGCATCGGGACGTTCAACCCCACCGAGCCGCTGGGCACGGTCGTGGTGGAGATGGGCGCCGCCGCCGCACGCGACCCGCGGTTCGTCACCCGTCCCATCACGCCCGAGGAAGTGCCCCAGCTCGACGTGCAGGTCTCCGTCCTGTCCCCGCTCGAAGAGACCAAGGAGCCCGAGAAACTCCAGGTCGGCACGCACGGCATCTACGTCACCAACGGCTACCAGAGCGGCTGCTTCCTGCCCGAGGTCGCCACCGACCAGGGATGGAACGCCCAGCAGTTCCTCAGCTACTGCTGCGCCCACAAGGCCGGGCTGCCCCCCGACGCCTGGCGCATGCTCGACACCAAGGTCCTCCTCTTCACGTCCGAGAAGTTCAGCGAATAGCCCGGCGGGCCTACTTCTTCCCCATCGCACGCTGCCGGCGGAAGAACTCCGTCAGCAGCCGGCCGCACTCCCCGGCCCGAACGCCGCCGATCACCTCCACCTGGTGGTTCAGGCGCTCGTCCGTGCAGAGGCGGAACAGCGTCTCGACGGCCCCGGCCTTCGGGTCGGGCGCACCGTACAGGAGCCTGTCCAGCCGCGCGAGCACGATCGCGCCGGCACACATGCAGCACGGCTCGAGCGTCACGACGAGCGTGCAGCCGGTCAGGCGCCAGTCGCCGATCGCCTCGGCCGCGGCGCGGATCGCGAGCATCTCGGCGTGCGCCGTCGGGTCGCGGTCGACGACCCGCCGGTTGTGGGCGGCGGCGACGATCTCCCCCTCGCGCACGATGACGGCGCCGACGGGCACGTCGCCGAGCGCCTCGGCCCTCGCCGCCTGGGCCAGGGCCGCGCCCATCCAGGCGTCGTACGCCTCGACGCGCGGGTCGCTCACGGTTCGGCCCTCCCGAAGGCCACCTCGCGCAGGATCCGCTTGGCGGTCTGCGACGGCGTCTCGTCGCTCGACAGGTCGAACCACGTCACGTCCGCGAAGCGCCGGTGCCAGGTGCGCTGCTTCTTTGCCAGCCGGCGGGTGTGGATCTTGATCCGCTCCCGGGCCTCTTCGAGCGTGCAGTGCCCCCGGAGATGGTCGATCATCTCGGCGTACCCGACGGCCTGGACTGCCTGGGGACCCAGGCCTCCCGGCTCGGCCAGCAGGCCGGCCACCTCGTCGCGCAGGCCCGTCTCGACCATGCGCTTCGCCCGGGCGTTGATCCGGCGGTTCGTGTCCTCGCGGCTGCGCCGCAGGCCGAGGAAAACCCCGTCGCAGCGCCGCGGCCCCTGGTCCCACTGGCGCTGGAGCTCGCTGATGGGCCGGCCCGTGGCCTGGTAGACCTCCAGGGCGCGGACGATCCGGCGCTCGTCGTTGGGATGGATGCGCCCGGCCGCCTCGGCGTCCACCCGCGCCAGCTCGGCGTGCAGGGCGGCGAGCCCCTCTTCGCGCGCCCGCCGCCGCAGCGCCGCGCGCCCCGCCTCGTCCGCGGACGGGCCGTCGAACAACCCTTCCGACAGCGCCTTGAGGTACAGGCTCGTCCCGCCGACCGCCAGGGCGACGTCGCCGGCGGCCCCGATCGCCTCGATCGCCTCATCCGCCCGCTCGAGGTACTGGGCCACCGAGAAGCTCTCCGACGGCTCGACCACGTCGAGGCAGTGATGGGGGATCTCCGCGCGGGCCTCCGGCGGCGGCTTCGCCGTGCCGATGTCCATCCGCCGGTAGACCTTCATCGAGTCGACGCTGACGATCTGCCCGCCGACGCGCCGGGCGATCTCGCGCCCCACCGCGCCCTTGCCGCACGCCGTGCAGCCCAGGATGAAGTAGACCTTCGCCACGCGGCGATTGTGGCCCCGCCGGCGGACGTCGTCAACCGCCACTCGCCGCGCCGCAGGGCCTCGTCGATCAACGCCAGGTGCGCGTCGAACCACCGGTTGCCCTCGGGCTCGAAGCGGATCGCCCCGCAGGCGTCCGGGTCGTCGATGCACGGCTGGCACCAGACGGTCGTCGGGGCGCCACCTGGACCGCGAGCTTGCCGTCTCGAACGGCCAGATCGAGCAATGCCTTGCCCCCTCCCGCCTGGTCGAGGACCAGGCGAAGGGCGTGGCCGATCCTCGGGTTGCGGAGATCCATGTCGATCGAGGTCTCCTTGTCCACGCCGGCGGCCTGCAGTTGGTCCCAGGAGACGGTCAACACTTCGTCGTCCGTCCGCAGGACCTCTCCGAAGAAGCTCAAGGCGTCCACGAGCGGGATCTCGATGAGCAAAACGCAGTCGATCCTGCTATCGAGGAGTTCATCGATCCCCGGGGGGATGGCCAGGGACTCGGTTCGCCCGGCCCCCTTTGCTGAGCGGGCGAGACCCCCGGGCGTGGAGACGACGACCACGTTGTCGTCCGCGGCGAACGCGGCACGATGCGTCCGGCCCGAGGCGCGGCGCAGGATCTCTTCCATCGCGTCGCGGACCCGGATCTTGCTCGCCGAGAAGGAGACCTTCCGATCCCCGCTGATCCCGGCCGACGCCAAGGTCCGCCAGTCCACGTAGAGGTTCGTCCCGTGCTCCTCGCGGAAGGTCCTCAGGGCCTCGTACAGCGTGAGGTCGTCCAGGTCGATCGACGCCACCGGCCGGTCCAACTGCCAGGTTGCCGGCTTCCCGGCCGACTCGATCAAGCGGCGGGTTCTGCTGAGTCGATCCCGGAGCTCTTCGGGCCGCCGGACGATCTCCCGGGCCGCGTCGGCCCTCACCGCCAGGTCGGCAAGGGCCGCATGCGCCCGGGTGACGTCTCGTTCCTCCTCGATGCCGATCCGAAGGAGCTTCTCCGCGAGCCGTCGCTCCCACTCGTGCCGCTCGGCCGGGAGCTCCGGCGGCGCGCCCGCCTCGGCCCTGGCGGCCGAGCGCTTCCGGCTCGCCTCGGCCTTGGCGGCCGCCATCCCCTCGCGCACTTCCGCCTCGGCCTGCTTCAGCTCCCCCAGCAGACGTCGGGCCCCCGCCACCTGCCCCTGCGCCTCCGCCAGCCGTTGCTCCAGCCTCACCACCTCCGGATGGTCCTCCGGTGGGATTGGCGCCGGATCCGGTCCGGTCCGGCATCCGGCCAAGACAAGCCCCGAGCTCAGCAAGCTCAGGAGGGTCCGTGCCATCGCGTGGTGCTGGTCATTCACGGCTTCGTCCTGGTGCACGGAACGGCGCGCACATTGCCTGCTTCGGTCTGTCTCGCCACGACGCACGTTGGCGCGTATGGACAGAACTCATGAGGGGCCCCGCCAACGTACGGGTCGGCGGGAAGCGCCCGTCCTGTCCCAACGCGAGGTATTGTCTCCGCGCCGGGGCGGTTTGCCAAGCTATCGACGGACGGGAAGCGGCGTGCGGCGGCAGCACGGCTCGAGGCGGGGTCCGTGTCCTCATGCGAGAAAAACGCGGTCAGGCTGATATGGAACGACCGTTGTCAACGGGCCATTTCGCGCATCGTCGTCTCTGGCTCTTTCTCTTGCCGGCGGCCCGGCGGCCACGGCGCCTTATCGTTGACAGGGCGGCGGAGAACGTAGCATAGTGGCCGTGCCGTATTCCACAGGCTCGACGCACGGCGGGAGCAGGCGTATGCGATCCCACGGTCGGCGACGGTTTCTGAAGGCCCTCGGCGTGGGCGCGGCCGTGACGGCGGCGCCGCGGGGGGCGCTGTCTCTGGCGCCGGCGGCGGCGGGCGAGCGTCCCAACATCCTGTACGTCTTCACCGACGACCAGAGCGTGCGGACCGTGGGGTGCTATCCGGAGGCGCACGCGTGGGTGAGGACGCCGAACATCGACGCGTTGGCCCGCGAGGGCGTCCGCTTCGAGACGTGCTACACGGGCACGTGGTGCATGCCTTCCCGGGCGACGGCGCTGACCGGCAAGCTGCCCCACGGCATCGAGACCCTGCGGATGGCGGGGCAGTACCCGGGGAGCACGTACGACCCGAAGCGATGCCCGTTCTGGCCCGCCGCCCTGCGGAAGGCCGGCTATTACACAGGCTTCATCGGCAAGTGGCACACCGGCTCCGATCACGGGCACGGGCGGGACTGGGACTACTCGGCCGTGTGGGACCACACCCGGCCGAAGCTGTACGGCGGCTACTACAGGAACCAGAAGATCAGCTTCAACGGCGGGCCGGCGAAGGCGGTGGGGGGCTACTCCACGGACAACTACACGCGGTACGCCGTGGCCTTCATCGAGGCCCGGGCGAAGGACAGATCCCGGCCGTGGTACTTGTGGCTGTGCTACGACGCCGTCCACGGCCCCTACACCGAGGCGCCCCGCCACGCGAGAGACTACACGGGCGCCCCCGACGTGCCCGTGCCGAAGGACATCTACCCGCCCCGTCCGACCAAGCCGGCCTACATGCGGCGCTACGGCGTCTGGAAGCCCGACGCCCAGGGGCGGCCGGCGCGGGGCAAACGCACGCTCGGGCAATGGGTGCGGAAGTACAATCGGGCCGTCCGCGCCCTGGACGAGGGCGTCGGGAGGGTGGTCGGGGCACTGAAGCGAACCGGCCAGCTGCGCAACACGCTGGTGGTGTTCACCTCCGACCAGGGCTTCGCCTGGGGGCAGCACGGCTTCGCGTGGAAGTACGCGCCGTACGATGCGAACCTCCGGGCGCCGTTGATCGTCCGCCTGCCGGGCAAGGCGGCCGGGGGCAAGGTCTGCCGGCACCCGGTAGGGGGGCAGGACCTGATCCCGACGTTCTTCGCGATGGCGGGGGTCCCCCTGCCGTGGAAGATGCACGGCCGCGATCTCAGCGGGCTGCTGAGGGACCCCGGGAGGCCATGGGACCATCCCGTCCTGATGGAGAACACCAAGTGGTACTACGGCAAGGACACCGAGCGGGACGATTGGCCCGGCTGGAGCGGCGTGCCCTGCTGGGTGTTTCTCCGACAGGGCCGGTACAAGTACATCCGGACGCTGGTGGACGACGAGATCGAGGAGCTCTACGACCTCGAGAACGATCCCGAGGAGCTGGCGAACCTGGCGCTGAAGCCGGCGTACCGCAAGCTGCTTGAGGACTATCGCCGCCGCCTGATCGCCGAACTGAAGCGCACCGGCGCCGGGATGGCGGAGAAGCTCCCGGATGTCCGGATCGCGACGGAGAAGCCGCCGCGATGACGACCGCGCAGCCGGGCCTCGACCGTCTCAGCGAAGCCGGTAGATGTGCACGTCGTACGGCTTGAACTTGTCGCGAAAGCCCCAGCCGCCGCTGCGGGCGATCCGCCGGTCCTCCCCGATGACCTCGACGGGCCGATGCCCGGCGTCTCGTCCGCCGGTGCGGGCGAAGTCCACCACCACGGGCGCGTCGGCCATGCACACGGCCAGAACGTAGGTCGCGCCGCCGTGCCGTTGAACCAGCACGTCCACGGGCACGTCGGCGGGGGACGTCCGGACGGTGAAGCCCGCGTCCGCCGTGTCCGCGGCGTCCTTGCCGCCCGGACGGGCGGGGGACTTGGCGTGCACGATCCGCGCGACGGCGGGGCCGTTCAGCACGGGGGCCAGCTCGCGGACCTGCCGATTGATCTTCGTGACGGCCGCGACCATCTCGGGATCGTGCAGCAGCGCGGGCTCGATGAAACGCGGCTTGAACTGGTGGACGAAGTAGATCAGCCCGCGCGAGCCGTGGACGATGGCCATCCACACCTCCGCCCGCACCTGGTGGGGCGTGGGCTTGACCTTCACGTTGCTGATCCGCGTGCACTCGATGCAGTTCCAGGTGATCCGCTTCGGTCCGGCCCACCTGCGCAGGCGCTGGACGCCGCGTGCGACGTACCAGAGCTTCCCGGCCGTCTGCGGGCGCGTCGAGACGGCCGGGTAGATGTCGAACGACGCGATGTCGCAGCCCCGGACGTACTCGACGTAGTCCTCGGGATGGTTCGTTCGCACGCCGCGGCCGACCCAGCCGTCCCACGCCACGCCCTGGCCGAGGTTCAGCAGGACGGGGCGCGTCGCGTCGGCGGCACGAATCCGCCGGTAGTCGGCGACGATCTTCTTGGGCGGGACCGGCGGGCCGTAGCCCTTGCCGTCCTTGCGCCGCTGGGCGTTGTCGGGCTCGTCGCCGTGCATCCAGCCGACGATGGTGGGGTCGTCGGCGTGCTTCAGGCCCACGGCGTTCTGGGCGCAGATGACGGGCATGCCGGCGGCCTTCAGGTCGGCGAGCTGCTTCTCCGTCGGGCCCTTCCAGAGGCCGACGTACAGGTTGATCCCCGCGGCCTGGAACTTCGCGGCGTTCCTGGGCGCCTGGAGCCAGACGGCGATGGGGAAGTAGTTGGGGTCCTTCGGCGGGCCGTGCTTCCAGGCGGCGTAGGGTCCGGCGGCGAGGCCGGGGCGCACCTGCGACGCAAGGACAAGGGCTGCGATCGCGAGGCCCACGGGGAATCGCACGGAGGGGCAGGAATGGCTCGCCATAATATGTCCTTCCTTGCTGTACGGATCAGACCGCCGCACGCCGGCTGTCTTCGCGGATCTCGCGAGCGCGGCGTGGCCTACGGCATTTCGAAGCGGTAGCCGATCTGGCGCACGGTGCGGATGAAGGTTGGGTGCGCGGGGTCGGGCTCGACCTTCTTCCGCAGGGCGGTGACGCAGCGGTCGACGCTGCGCGACGTGACGAACACGTCGTAGCCCCAGACGTTGCGAAGGATCTCGTCGCGCGTGAGGGCCCGCCCGGCCCGGCGGGCGAAGAGCTCCAGCAGCCCGTATTCCTTCGGCGTCAGCTCCACTTCCTTGCCTCCGCGCAGCAGCTTGCGCGCCGCGCAGTCCAGCTCGCAGTCGCCGAAGCGATGCCGCCGCACGCGCCCCCGGCGCTGCCGGCGAAGCAGCGCGTTGGCCCGCGCCAGCAGCTCCTTGATGCTGAACGGCTTGGTCACGTAGTCGTCCGCGCCGAGGTTCAGCCCCAGCACGACGTCGCTCTCCTGCCCCTTCGCCGTCAGCATGATGATGGGCGTCTCGAGCCCCTCGGCGCGGACCAGTCGGCAGATCTCGTAGCCGTTGACCTCCGGCAGCATGATGTCCAGGACGATCAGCGCCGCGCCGCTGCCGAGGGCGGCTTCGAGGCCTTTCTCGCCGTCCTCGGCCGTCACGACGCCGTAGCCCTCGTACTCGAAGTTGTCCCTCAGGCCGCGAAGCAGCGTCGCGTCGTCCTCGATGATCAGCACGGTCTCCGCGGGCATGGGTGGTCCTCACTTCGCGGCCGGCGGGGTAGCGGCTCCAGGAGGCGCCGCCCGCAGCACGGGCGCTTCGGCGAACCCGTCGAACGTCACCCAGTGCACGGGGCGCTTGCGGAGCAGGAAGTGGTCCACGTCGTCGATGTCGATCCGGATGTTCGCCTGCTGAAGGAACGGGCTCATGGAACGGCGCACCGTCCTCAGTTCCAGACGGCGTTCCGAGCGGACCTCTCGCCCGTCCTTGTGCATGGCCACGACGTCCACCTGGAGGTCGGCCCGGCGGTCGTACTTCCAGTGCAGCGAGGTCAGTCCCGTGCGGCGGAAACCTGACGCCGTCAGGCGTTGGGGGCCTTTAGCCTTGCGGAAGATTGCACGGACGCGGTCCAGCGTGTACGTGGTCCCGCCGTCCTTGAGCGGGCGTCCTCGCGCGATCCTCCCGATGACGGTCCACGTGCCCAGCCCCACGCCGAGGTCGACCTTGCCTTTCTGGACGGGCGTAACGCAGAACTCGGCCTGCCCGGGCTTGTGGTGCTCGGGATGGTGAATCCGCACGACGGCGCAGAGGCGGGCGCCTGCCCCCGACGTCCGGCACCAGTCCGTGTCGAACGCGATCGGCCTGCCGTCCGGGTCCCACCACCGGAACACGTGCTCCTTCGCCTGCGTCAGGCCGACCAACTGGACTCGCACGCCCCCCGGCAGGGACCGCGTCCACTTCTTCGCGGGTGGCGCCGGCGGCAGCGACTTGGCGAGGGCCTGCCAGGCGAGACCCTCCTCGATCAGCTCGGCGAAGCCGCGCTGGTCCAGGCCGATCCACGACTCCGTGCGACGGAAGGCCTCGACGTACGGCCCGTGCCCCTTGCGGACCGGTACGGCCTGCCAGATCGCCAGCGGAAGCAGCGGGCCGTGGACCACTTCGGAGCGGTTGCTGTGGCCCTGGGCTATCCTTCCCAGCACGACGAGCGCCTGCCCGGCCGCGAGCGTGCCCCGGAGCTGCAGCGTGCCCGTCAGTTTGTCGACGCCGAACCGGAACTCGACGCGCCGACAATCCAACGTCAGCCGGGCCGCGGCGACGGCCGTCTCGAGCCCCAACCGGTGCGAAGTCATCAGCGAGCAGAGGACGTGACGAGTTCGCCCGTGCTCGCGGTCGGGGAGTTGGAGAAATTCGTGGAGGTGGATGTGCCCCGGCCGGGGTATGGAACTGGCCCGGGGCCTGTGCCAATCGAGGTCGCGAGGCAGCATGAGCACGTGCCCCGAGGCCTTCGCGACGCGCAGGAGCTCCAGCAGCAATTCCCCGTCGCAGACGTAGGCCTGGAAGGGCGTCGTGTCCTTCCGCACCGGTCGTGCGAACGCCCTCAACTGGGCCGCGATCCCGTCGTCGTCCAGGATCGCCGACCACGCGGCCACCCTGACCGGCTCGTGCTCGCCCGCTGCAGGCGCCACGGAGGGATCACGCAGCAGCCCCAGGGCGGCTTGGGCCCGCCGCGTCAGGCGCGCCGCCGCGGCGCCCGACGCCAGCCGCCGCAGCACTCGCCGCGCCGGCTCCGTGCCGACGTGCTGAAGGACCGCGACCGCCCATTCCGCCTGCCTCGCCTTCGGCGCGCGCGGGACCAGCACCGGCTGGGCCGCGAGAAGACGGTCGACCCGCACCTTGGCCTCGGCGGAGAGCTTCCCGCTCTCGCGAGCCTTCACCAGCGCCGGTCGGGGCGCCTCTCCCAGCGACGCCAGGCCGCGGAACGCCTCCTGACGGACGGCGTACCTCTGCGAGCCCAGCTCCGCGATCCATCGCCGGATCTGCCCCGCATCCGCCCGGCTGGGCTCGAGCCGCGGGGCCAGGAACGTCACGGCCCGGTCTCCCGCCTTGGCCATCGCCCGGACCGCCTGCTCGGCCTCGACAGGATTCTCCGTAGTCAGCCGGCGCCACAGTTGCGGCAGATCCCCTTGAGAGGCCTCTGCCGCAGGGGCGCTCGCGGCGGCCCGGGCTCGTCCCGGCAGCGCGGGGCCGGCCACACCGGCCAGGGCGATCCATGCGATGCCGACGCGCGAGATGCGCATCGCTCGGGCCCACGGACTGCTCGCAGCCTGACGGTCTCGACACCGTTGGCAGCCGTCGTCCGAACTTGTGCCGCTTCCCACGCGAAGAAACGCCGTCATCAAACAACTCCCCTCTGCCGCTGCTCCTGTCAACTCAACCGGCCGCCAATCCTACCGCCGCCGCATCTCGCCCGCCACGGCGCGCTTACAGAATCACGCCGACCGTGCGGATGCCGTTTTTCAGCGCGAAGCGCGTGACTCGGGGGCGCTCGGCGGAGGCAAGCGACCCGCCGAGCAGCACGAGGAGCATCGCCGCGAGAACGTGACGTCGCTCCTGCTTCCGCACCTGCTCGCACTGTCTCGCGGGCATCTGTCTTCTCCTCTTCTTGTGCAGGTCACCAGCCTGCCGCCGGTCGGCCGCGACAGCTGCCGTCAGGCCCGCCCGCTCACCGGGCCCCGGGCGGGAGCTTGTCTCGAGCCGTCCGGGCGACGGCGGCGTCGGCCTCGACGAGCAGGCTGGCGCCCTCGGGCAGCCTGTGCTGTCGGCCGGCGACCGTCAGGCGCGGCACGTCGGCGGCCAGGGCGGCCCGGCCGTCCCGGCGCACGATCGCCAGCGAGGCGTCCCGGGCCGGGTCCAGCTCGGCGGCGACGTGCCAGTCGCCCAGGCGCAACCGCCCGTCGGGCTCGGCGCGGGGCTCGTGGAACGGCGCGGCGTCGCCCTTCCCCCGGACCTGCACGATCGCGAGGAACCGCGCCCGCGCGAGGGGGCGCCCGGGCGTGACCGTCGCGTGCCACTGGTCGGCATACTGGATGAGCTCGCCGCCGCTCTTCCGCTTGCGCCAGTTGACGGCCGGGGGGTCGAAGCGGCTCGTCACGCGCAGCTCCAGCGGCGCCGAGCCGCGAACGTCCACCTGGGCGCGTGCAGCCCGGCTGGTCCCCAGCAGCCGCCCTCGTTCGGCGTCGGGGCGGATCTCCTCGTCGCCGTGGAGCAGCCAGCTCCACGCGGCGGGATGGTCGGCGGCCAGCTCGTCGTAGATCACCACGGTCGACGGCCTCAGAAGCGCGAGGTGGCGGCGGAACGTCGTCAGGCCGGCGTCGCCGTAGGCCCGCGACGCGTCGCCGAGGCAGTAGCTGATCTGCCGGCCGTGAAGGTACCGCGCGATCCACCCGCAGCCCGCCGCGCCGAACACCTGCCCCTTGCCGTCGATCAGCACCGAGTTGTGCCCGCGCGTGTGCTTGTACCACCCGCGGAAGTGGGGGTCGCCGTAGGCGATGTAGTACCCGGAGTTCGCGAAGAGGCGGCGCCCGCCGAAGTGGAGATTGAAGCTGTTCTGGCACGCGTGCATGTGGTTGGTCGCGCCGTACGGGCTGGCACGGAAGCCGATCACCAGGTCCCTTGCCGTCTCGGCCAGGGCCGTATGCATGGAGACGACCCCGATGTCCCTGAACGCGCGGGCCTGGGGGAGGTCCCCGGGCGAGGCGGGTCGCGGCCGGGTCGCCGGCGCCGGCCGATGGAGGCGGTGCCAGAGAAGCCGCGCCGAGAGCCCCGCCGGCGAGCCGTCCTTCCCGAGGACCTGGCGGGCGTACCACAGCACGTGCGGGTCGCCGAAGCGCAAGGCGAGGCACTCGGCGAGGTAGCCGACGGTGCGAGGCGGCGCGCCCCGGCGGTCGCAGCCGTCGCCGAAGCCGTCGGGGATGCCGCCCGCCGGCCAGGCGTACATCAGGGAATGCCCCGCCGCCCGGTACCAGGGATGGTCGCGCAGGTCGACGCCCCCGAGCCGCCGATGCAGCGCAGGCAGGACCAGCAGCGACTCGATGTTCGTCGTGAAGTAGTTCACGCCGTTGGCCCATCCGCCGTCGTCGCCGCCGAGGCAGGGGAACCGCGCGACCCACAGCTCGTAGACGTAGGCGGCCCAACGCTGCGCCTCGGGCAGCTCGCCCAGCATCGCCCAGGCCGCGTCCGCGTACTCCGCCAGGATGTGCTGCCAGATGTGGGCGCTGAAGACCTTCGCCTCCAGCCGGTTGATGGCTCGCCCGAAGAACCGCCTCGCCCGGACGGCCATCGCGTCGCGAAGCTGCCGTCTCTGCGCCTCGGTCAGCAGGTCGAAGCACGAGTCGTACACCAGCGCCATGGCGCGCGTGCAGGCCCCGTCGGCGAAGTCGCTGACGCGCGGCGAGGTCGCGCCGTCGGGGTCGAGTGCCGCGGCCGCCAGGCCCCAGCGAACGGCGGCCCGGCCATATCGCTCCTCGCCCGTCAGCAGGTAGGCCGACGTCAGCCAGTCGGCAGCGTCGAGGAACCGGCGCCCGTAGCCCTTGCTCGCCCACTGGGCGAACCTCTTGCTCTGGAGCGGGTCGGCCCCCGTCTGGGACGCGCGGGCCGCGGTCTCCTCGGGGGGCTTGCGGGTGAGGTAGCGTTTGGCGCGCCCCCGAACGTGGGCCGGCTCGGGCGCGTCGCGGAGCCGCCGGCGCAGCGCGCGCAGCTCGTCGCGCGTGGCGAGCAGGCGCGGGTGGCCCTTGGGGCAGGCGGCCAGGACCTTGGCCGCCGGCGGGGTGACCGCCTCCCGCGCGGAGGGCGTCACGCGGAACCGCAGGACCTTGGACCATTGCGGGGCCCGGCCCGGCCGGCGGGTGCCGACCTGCCAGTGCCACTCGCCCGGCGCGAGCCGAGCGTGGGGGTTGTACATCGCCCAGGGCAGGTCGGACGCGGCCCGCGTGGACCCGCGAGGGAAGCTCGGGTCTCGCGACAGCCGCACGTCGTAGCGGACGTCCCGCGACGTCCGCGGCGCCCACAGCAGCGGCGGCGGGTTGACCGCCACCGTCGCGCCGTCGGCGGGCGACGGCTGCCGGCGCGTCTCGGGGTGAATCGCCGCCGAACGGGGCCCGGCGGGTTCGGCGGCCGCGGCCGTCGCCAGGAACGCGAGGATCGCGGCGGCCGGTCGGTTCGGCCGCTTGGGATGAGAATGCCGTGTCATGGTGCTCCCCGGGGCTCGGGACGGTCGTGGTTCACGGGTCGCTGTTCCTTTAATGGCGCGGGATCGCCTCGCTGTTTCGTCGCCGGGGGGGGCGTCGAGGGCGTTGCGGGCCGGGCGCGGCGCGGGTAGGATCGCGCCGCTTGGGGCCCGGAGGTCGGGCCCGAGGCCACTGCGGTATACCTGCCCGAGGGGGCGGCCGACGAGCCGGCGCGCCCGCCGCGGGCCCCCAGCGCGGGAGGAGAACATGCCCGACAGCCGACGAACCAACATCCTGTGGGTCTCCTTCGAGGACACGAACCCCTTCTACGGGTGCTACGGCGACCCGGTGGCCCGGACGCCCAATCTCGACCGGCTGGCCGCCGCCGGGTGCCGCTGGCCGAACACCTTCTCGACCGCCGGCGTGTGCGCCCCGGCCCGCTCGGCCGTCATCACGGGCATGTACCCGATCTCGATCGGCACCCACCACATGCGCACCGCGCACACCAATCGCTCCACCCCCGAGCTGCCGACGCCGTACTCCGCCGTCGTGCCCCACTACGTCAAGTGCTTCCCGGAGTACCTCCGTGCCGCCGGGTACTACTGCACCAACAACGTCAAGACCGACTACCAGTTCGACCCGCCGCGCACGGCGTGGGACGAGCTGAGCAGCGAGGCCCACTGGCGCCGGCGCGGCGATCCCGAGCAGCCGTTCTTCGCCGTGTTCAACCCCACGCGGACGCACGAGAGCGGGATGTGGCCGGAGAAGGGCCCCGAGCCGACGTTCGACCCCGACGCGATCGAGCTGCCGCCGTACTTCCCCGACACGCCGAAGGTCCGCGAGGCGATGGCCCGCATGTACACGAACATCGAGCACAACGACGGCATCCTGGGCGAGCTGCTCGCCCAGCTCGAGGAGGACGGCCTGGCGGACAACACGGTCGTGTTCCACTGGAGCGACCACGGGCCCCTGCCGCGCGGGAAGCGCTGGCCGTACGATTCCGGCATCCGGGTGCCGATGATCGTGCGCTGGCCCGGGGAGATCGAGCCCGGCGGCGTGAGCGACGAGCTGCTCAGCACGGTGGACCTCGGCCCGACCGTGCTGTCCGTCGCCGGCGTGGAGGTCCCCTGGCACATGCAGGGACAGGCGTTCCTCGGCGCCGACGCCGCCGAGCCGCGCGAGTACGTCTACGCCTCCCGCGACCGCTACGACGAGTCCTACGACATGGTCCGCGCCGTCCGCGACAAGCGCCTCAAGTACATCCGCAACCTCCGCCCGGAGCTGCCCTACCTGCTGTGGATCCCGTACCGCAACCGCCATCCGATCCTCCAGGAGATGTGGCGGCTCCACCTGGCGGGCGAGCTGAAGGGGCCCCAACGGCTCATGTTCCGGCGGACGCGGCCGGTGGAGGAGCTCTACGACACGCAGGCCGATCCCTACGAGATCCACAACCTGGCGGAGGACCCGGCCTACGAGCCGGAGCTCGAACGGCTCCGCGAGGCGCTCGACGACTGGCGCGAGGACGTCGGCGACATGGGGGAGATCCCCGAGGCCGAGATGGTCCGCCAGTGGTACCCGGGCGGCGAGCAGCCCGACACGGCGCCGCCGGTGTTCGTCCCCATCTGCGAGCAATCGCCGGGCACCGAGGCCGCGCCCGACGGCGGGCGCTTCCGGGCCCCCGTGCTGCTGCAACTGCACTGCGCGACGCAGGGCGCGTCGATGGCCTACACCTTCGACGAGGGCGACGACGCTCGCTGGCTGCTCTACAGCGGCCCGCTTCGGCTGCCCGAGGGCACGGCGACGGCGCGAGCGCTGGCCGTCCGCATCGGCTACAAGGAGAGCCGCGAGAGCGTCGCCACGTTCCACGTCGAGGGCGGCGCCTGACCGCGCCCTGTCGGCGCCGTCTCGGCCGGGGGCGCACCAACGCTTCCAGCCAACCGTCATGGACCGTTCCCTCGTGGGCCGTCTCGTGGCGTCCGGGCTCGCCATGGGCGGCCAGGCCCGTCAGGCACCCGACGATGCGTTCTCTCGGGCCCCGGCCGCGGGAAGGCGGACGGTGAACGTGGTGCCCTCGCCCGGGCGGCTCGTCACGTCGATCGATCCGCCGTGCCCGTCCAGGATGAACTTGACGATGCTGAGGCCCAGCCCGCAGCCGCCGGCGGGGCGCGACAGGCGCTGATCGACCTGGTAGAACCGCCCGAAGATGCGCCTGGCCTCGCGGCGCGACAGGCCGATGCCGTTGTCGGAGACGGCCAGGTGCACCTCGCCGCCGTCGGCGAACGCCCGCACGGCGACGCGCTTCTCCGCGCCGGTGTACTTCCAGGCGTTGTCCAGCAGGTTCAGCAGGACGGTCACGAGCGCGTCGCGGTCGCCGCGGACGCTGGGCAGGTCGGGCGCCACGTCCACGGTCAGCTCGCAGCCCGCCCCGGCGAAGCGCTCGCGGACCGACTCGACCGCCGCCGAGACCACCTCCGCCACGTCCAGCTCGACGGGCTCCCACGCCACGCGGTTGCGTTCCATGCGCGAGAAGGTCAGGAAGTTCTCGATGACGCGGCTGAGGCGCTCGTTCTCCTTGGCGATCATCCGGTGGTACTCGTCGGCCTGCTGCTCGCTGCCGCACCGCCCGGCCACGAGAGTGTCGATCAGCACCCGCATCGACGACAGCGGCGTCTTCAATTCGTGCGAGACCGTCGCGATGAGGTCGTTCTTCAGCCGCGCCAGCCGCATCTGCCGCCCCAGGGAGCCCGCCACGATCAGCGCGGCCGCGAGCACCACGCCGATGCCCAGGATGGCCGTCCATTGGTAGGTGGCCTTCTGCCTCTCCGCCGCCGCGGAGAACGGACTCTCGCCGACGAGATGCACCTCCACCTGCCACCCGACCAGGGGCCCCGGCGCGGGGGCGGCCAGGAACGCGTCGGACCGCGACGCCTGCTCCGCCGGTGGCGCCAGCCGGATCGTGATGCCCTTCGGGGCGACCCGCGCCGCGCAGAGCTGCTGCGACGCCTCGATGAGCCGCCCCTCCCGGCAGACGGCTACCGTCCGCCCGTCGCCGGAGGCGACGTGCCACAGGGCTCCGCCTCGCGCCCGGGAGAATCGCTGCGGGCCCGGTGGGGGCTGGGGGGCCTCGAGGTACTCGGCCGCGCACTGCTCGGCCGCACGCGTCGCGAACGTGTCGGCGCCTCCGAGCCGGAGCAGCTCGTTCATCAGGAACAGGCGCTGGCCGGCGGGCATGACCGGTTCGCCGTAGTCGTCCAGCCGCCGGCGGAGGCGCTCGGCGACCGCGCGGAACCGGGCGCCGTTGGGGTCGCCCAGCAGTTGCAGGGCGTGCAGGTCGCCGGCGGGGGCGACCAGGCGGCCGCCGGGATCGACGGCGCGGGCGAGTTCCGCGGCGGCGAGGGGCCCCGTGAGGACCTCGATGGCCCGGTCCGTTCGTCCGGCCCGCGAGAGGCATCGCGCCTGGGCCCGGAGGGCGCGGGCGCGGACGGACGGGTCGGCTGCCGCCTTCGCAATGGCCGCATAGGCCGCCGACGCGGCATTCGGGTCTGTACGCTCGAACTCGATGTCCTGCGCCTCGACCCACGCGGCGTTGGCGGCCAGGCCGTCCGGCGCCGGCACGGGCGGGGCCGGATAGCCCGGCGATGCGCCCTCGGCGCGGAGGACCACCGTGTCGAATGCGCACGCCGCGACGAGCCTGCGGAAGCGCTGCGGCGCGGGCAGGGGACCCGCCTCGTCCAGGGCGGCGAGCTGCTTCCGCCAGTGCTCGGCGAGGGCCTGCTTGGCCTCCAGCACCTGCCCGCGATAGGCGTCGGTCAGGCGCTGGCGGACGGCGAGGCTCGTGTTGCGCATGGCGGCCGCCAGGAACCACAGCATGCACGCCGTGGGCACCAGCACCACCAGCAGCAGGATGCCCAGCACGGGCCACAGCCGCTGGCCGTGACCCGCGCCGATCCTGGAGCGTCTGTTCCGCAAGCTGCCTGCGTCCTTCCTGCCGCTCTCAACGCCGCCCGGCGCTCACCGGTTCCGAGCCGACGACACGGCCTTCCGGGCCTTCGCCAGCCCCGCCTTCGCGGCGGCGTTGTCCGGCTCGACCTTCAGCCACATCTCGTAGTACTTCACCGCTTCGGCGTGTCGCCCGAGCTCCATCAGCGTGCTGGTCAGGCCGTTCAGCGCGGCCGTGGCGCTTGGCAGGATCTCGACGGCCTTCTTCCAGTACCCCAGCGCCTCGGCGGTCCGGTTCTCCATCTTGGCGATCCACGCCAGGCCGTTCAGGGCCCCGGCCTGCTTCGGGTCCAGCGCCAGGCATTTGCCGAACGAGCCCTTGGCGTCGGCGCGCTTGCCCTGGTTCTGCTGGGCCCAGCCGAGCCCGTTCCAGGCGTGGGCGTTCGTGGGGTCCTTTCCCACGGCCTGGCGGAACTTCTCTTCCGCCTCGGCGAGCTTGCGCTGTCCCCAGAGCCGCCAGCCGTCGGCCGCCAGGTTCTCCGCCGCACGCTTGTCGGCATCGCTCGGGGCCGCCGGGCCGTGCGCGGCGTTGACGGCCTGCGCCTCGCGGCGAAGCGGCGCGGGGATCGGCGTGGGCTTGCCGTCCCGGCCGCGCGTGGCGAAGAGCAGGACGTACGGTCGGGCGGGCCTCTGTCCGGCCGTCTGGAAGTACTTGTCGGCTCCCGTGTTCATGCCGACCCAGTAGACCTTGCCCGGCTGGAGCCGGACCGGCAGCGTGCACGTGCGGCGCTTGGCGTCGTAGCGCGGCTCGCCGGTTTTGGTCGGGAAGGTCTCCTTGCTGCGCTGCATCCACGACCAGCTTCCGTCCATCATCGCCTGGTCGAAGGTGACGGTGATCCCGGTGAGCGAGGCGGACACGTCCTCGGCGAGCGCCTTGGGCGCGGTCGCCACGACGCTCGGCGCGGGCTTGCCGGCGCCGGCAAGAATGGCCTTGGCCTGCGTGAGCAGCTCACTGGGGATCGGCGTCGGCTTGCCGTCGGCCGACCTCGTGGCGAACAGCAGCACGTGCTGCCGCGCCGTCGCGCCGTCAACCGACATGAAGCTCGTGTACGGCGGCGTGTTGATGCCGATCCAGTACACCTTGCCCGGCTCGAGCTTCACCGTCTGCGAGCAGGTCGTCCGTTCGGCGTCGTACGACGGGTCGCCGGTCGTCTTGGGGTACTTGTCGGGCCAGCGCCGCACCCACGCCCAGCACCCGTCGCGCATCTTGCGGTCGAACGTGATCGAGACCGTCTTCCGGCCCGGGGCGACGTCGTTGGCGAAGTTGCCCGGTGTGCTCCGGATGACCTTGGGCGCGCCCGCTCCGGCGCCGCCCTGGGCGAGCATCCGCAGGGCCGCCTCCGCGTTGCCCCGCACCAGCGGGTCCTTGTCCTTCAGGACCTTCTCCAGCACGTCCCTGGCCTCGGCCTTGCCCAGCAGGCCCAGCGCGTAGGCCGCGCAGCGCCGCGCATAGCCGCTGTCGTCCTTCAGCGCCATGTCGCACAGCTTCGGGTAGCCGGCGGCGACCTTGCGGGCGCCCAGCGCCAGCGCCGCCATGCCGCGCGTCGGGACCTCCTTGTGCGAGCAGAGCTTCAGCAGGGCGGGCACGGCCGGCGAGATGTCGCGCAGGGGCCCGCGCCAGAGGATGTAGATGGCCGAGCGGCGAACGGTGTTCTTCTCGGCGCCCAGGGAGCCCTTCAGGGCCTGGACGACCCCTGCCTCGTTCAGGCCCTCGAGCGAGGCGAGCTGCTTCCCGACGCGCGGGTCGCCCTCCGAGCAGGTCGAGATGACCGTCACGGCCTCCCCGACGACCTTGGCCAGCTCCGCCCCGCCCATCCTGCCTCGAGCCGCCGACATGCACTTCCTGGCCTTGGCGACGAGCTTGCCCTGGTCCGGGTAGAGGCGGATCAACTCCTCCATCGCCGAGATCGCGCGGCCGTGCTGCTTCTTCTTCAGGTAGCACACGCCGAGGCGGTACCGCGCCTGGGCGATGTACTTCCGGTCGGCCTCGGCGTCCTTGACGATCTTGCGGTAGATTCCCATGGCCGCGTCGAGGTCGCCGACGGCCTCCTCCTGGTGGATGCCCTTCTCCAGGAGGACCGAGACGCTCTCGCCCGGGGCGCCGAGGGCGACGCCCAGGACCAGCACCGCGGCCAGGGCGATCTGTCGTGCCTGCATCATTTCCTGCTCCTTTCGTTCCAGTGCCGTCGCTTCCTGCCTGTCACGTCCAGGAGCATTGTCGCGGAGGTATGTTACGGGCTTGTTACCGCGCGTTGATTTGTTTGTCCTTTTTGCCGGGCGGGCCGTCGGCGCCGCGCAGCCGCGCGATGGCTACGAAAGCGGCGGGGGAAGCCAGTTGAGCTTCGCGAGCACGCGCCGGCCGTCCGGCTCGACCCGCAGGATGGAGATCGACCCGGGGTCGACCTGGACGCCCACGCGCAGCGGGTTGGGCCACTGGCAGAAGGCCTGGACGAAGACGCTGGCCGCCGCGCCGTGCGTGACGAGGGCCACGCGGGCGTCGCCGCGGCCCCCGAAGCGCAGAAGGACCTCTCGCGCCGCGGCGGAGATCCGCTTCCAGAAGCGATCCCGGTCTTCCGGCACGGCCGCCCAGTGCGTCTCGGGCATGTCGCGAGGAACGGCGAAGTCCGGGAACGCCGCGGCGATCTCGCTCTTGCCGGGCAGCGGCCAGTCGCCGGGAGGGTAGGGGGCGTGGTGGTGCTCGTGGAGCGCGGGGTACAGCTCGGCCGGGGCGCCGGTCACGCGGCGGAGCACTTCGGCCGTCTGGAGGCATCGGCGGAACGGGCTGGAGAGGATGCGCGTCACGCCGCCGGGGGCGAGCGCCGCCGCCACCGCGCCGGCCTGGGCCAGGCCGGCGGCCGTCAACGCGCAGTCGATCTCCTCGCTGGAGCCGGCGGCCGCTTCGCTCTCGCCGTGACGGATCAGGAAGATGTCCATGGACGCGCTCCTCGCCGGCGCCGGGCCGGGCGCCGGGCGCCGAACGGCTCAGGCCGAGGGCTTCCCCCAGTATGCACACTGCGTGCGGAGCTTTCCACCCCCCACGTTGCCGCCGAGGCTCGGGTCGTCGGCCGGCGGGGCAGAGAGTGTTTGTGAAAACCGGCGCGGAGATTGCGCAGGGGCCGGACAGATCGTGTATAATGTTTTGGACTATTGAGAGAATTTCTGAGTTGCCAGGTCCTCTCGGTACGGATCGCCAGCAGATCGGCCGATGAGCGTTACGATGGGAAAGAACGTCTTCCATGGGACAGCTTGGCACACCGGGCGTGGACCGGAGCGAGTTCGAGGGACCGGACGCACACGTCAGGCTGCTGGCGCGCGGGCTCGACCCGGCCGAGATCCTCGGTTCGCGGCAGATCCTGCACATGATGGAACTTCCTGAAGTTCCAAGAAATACGCTTCTCATCAAGGGCGTCCTGGAGTCCGAGGCCAAGCCCATCCTGCTGATGGACACCCGTGTCAACCTCACGGCGAGCAGCCCGTACCGGACGGACCGCGCCTGCGCCATCGTCGTCGACATGGGAGGCACGGCCGTCGGCCTGATCCTCAACGGCGCCCCGGAGGCCTGAGCACGTCGTCCCGCCCGCCGGGTCCGCCAGCGGACCCAAGCCGTGGATGCCACGGACTCGTGCCTGACACTACGGGATGGTCCAGCAGCGGGTAACACTTCCGCGCTCGGGACCCTCCTGTCGCCCTTCCGGGGCTCCATGCATAAGGCAAGCATTTCCTGGCGCTTACGCCCCCGGCCAGACCGTTTCCGCCCCCTCGGGGCGGCGAGGGAGGTGTTCCCTGCGGCGGGATCAGCCTGAACCAGGCCAACACTACAGCGCCACATGGCTCATAGGTCATCAGGTACGCAGGACTTCAACTCGACGCGCCGGATCGCTGGCCCGGTCTTGCGGCAGATAGAGATCACTGTCCAGAAGGCACTGGAGGTCACCGGCCCGTACGGCACGGTCCGCGAGTGGTCGGTTCTGCCGACCAAGCCCGACAACCACTGGCTGGACTGCCTGGTCGGCTGCGCCGTGGCGGCGTCGGTGCTCGGCGTCCGCGTTCCCGGCCAAGGGGCCA
>CAZXOC010000040.1:0-35413 GCA_964642165.1 uncultured Planctomycetaceae bacterium
GCCTGCGCCCGCCGGCGGCGGATGGGCAACGGATGCCAGGTGTGCGAAGGCCTGGACAGCGCGGTCCCGCAGGCCGAAGCCCCCGCCCGCGCCGGCGACGGATCGCGGAGGGAGGCTCCCGAGTGGCGGCTCCCAATTGCGCATGAAAGGACGTAGATTACGGATGGCGGGGCTGATTGTCCGAACCTCCGCAAATCCCCAAGTTAGGGCGGCATTTAAAATCCCTTTTATACGGTAGATACATCGAATATCTGTTTGTGTCAATAGGGTAAAAAGTCGACACAATCACGACCCATTGCTGGCCGGGCGTCCAGGGAATCCCGCATGGTGTGCCGCCCATTGCGGGCGGCCCGGCCGGCTCCGGTGGGGCCGGTTGAGCGGCGCCGCCGCAGGGACGGCCGCGCCGCGGCGGGGGCGCTCGTCGAGGCGCGGGGCGGGTTTTGTTGTTCCCTTGGAGCGCAAACCATGGCAAAATAGGGAGCCCCACGGAGGCGGCATCGACGGACAGGGATCGTCCACACACGCCGGCCCGCTCTGGAGACGCGCGGGAGGCCGAATGGTCCCCCCATCGGGAGACGTCGTAATGCGGTACGTGGCCATCGTTTCGGTCGTTCTGCTGGGGGCGATGGGGTCGGCGGCGCTGGGGGGCGAGGACGACGACACCTGGGACGGGTGGGACGCCTGGCGCAAGGGGGGCGCGAAGATCGACGAGATCTCCCCCGGCCGTTTCCGTCGCGGGGGCTTCTCGGACGAGGCCGTCAAGCGAGCCATCAAGAAGGGCTGCGACTTCCTGTGGTCGATGCGAGGCGGCGACGGCAGCTTGCCTCCTCGCCGCGGGGGCGGCAACCAGCAGTACCCCACCGGCACGACGGCCATCGTCGCCTACGCCCTGCTGGCCAGCGGCGTCAGCCCGCTGGACAAGCGGATGGCCCAGACGCTGAAGTGGCTGGAGAAGACCGACACGACGAAGACCTACGACCTCGGCCTGCGCTGCAACGTCTGGCACCTGGCCAACAAGGAGACCGGCGGGAAGTACACCGGCGTCTTCAAGAAGGACCTCCAGAAGCTGCTGAAGTCCACCGCCAGCGGCGCGTACAACTACGACTGCAACAGCGACGGCCGCAGCCACGGAGACCACTCCAACAGCCAGTACGGCGTCCTCGGCACGTGGGCCGGGGCCATGGCGCGCATGGAGCTGCCCGACCAGTACTGGCACCTGGTGCTGGACCACTGGAAGCGGGCCCAGAACAGCGACGGGGGCTGGGCCTATCGCGAGGGGTCCTCGACGGCGACGATGACGGCCGCCGGCGTCGCGACGCTGTTCGTCTGCTACGAGAACCTCTTCGCCGACAAGTTCATCCGGTGCGACGTGGGGCAGCGCGGCGACAAGCCCATCCGCGACGGGCTGAAGTGGCTGGACGAGAACTTCGACGCCTCCCTGGGGGGCATGCAGGGCGGGCTGATGGGCCACGGCGACCTGCACTACTACCTCTACGGCGTCGAGCGCGTGGGACTGGCCAGCGGCTTCAAGTACTTCGGCAAGCACGACTGGTACAAGCTCGGCGCGACCCGCCTGCTGGCCCTGCAGAGCGGCGACGGCTCGTGGCGCGGCAAGTACTCCTCGCACGTCGACACGGCCTTCGCGCTGCTGTTCCTCGTCCGCGGGCAGCACGCCGTGGCGTTCAACAAGCTGGAGCACGACGCCTTCGACTGGAACAACCGGCCGCGAGACCTGGCCGGGCTGACCCGCTGGGCCACCAACTCCTTCGAGCGCCAGATGAACTGGCAGATCATCTCCATGAAGGCGCCCGTCGAGGAGTGGCACGACGCGCCGATCCTCTACGTCTCCGGCGCGCTGGACCCCAACATGGACGACCGGCACGTCGAGAAGCTCCGCACCTTCGTCTGGCAGGGGGGCACGCTGCTGACCGTCACGGAGTGCAACGGGCGGGGCTTCCAGGCCGGCATCCGCAAGGTCTACAAGCGGATGTTCCCGGACTACGAGCTGAAGCGCGTGCCGCGGGACCACGATCTGTACGCGATCCATCACCGGCTGTACGGTCGGCCGCCGCTGTACGTCATCAGCAACGGCATCCGGCCGCTGGCGATCCACACGGACGCCGACCTGGCCAAGAGCTGGCAGTTGGAGATGAAGCAGACGGCGGCCGGAGACTTCCAGACCGCCGCCAACATCCTCATGTACGTGACGGACAAGGGCCTGCTGCGCCACCGCGGCGCGAGCCACTGGCCGGGCGAGCCCCAGCGGCACTGCACGCGCACCATCCGGGTGGCGCGCATCCGGTACAACGGGTCCTGGGACCCCGAGCCGCTGGCCTACGAGCGGTTCCGCCGCCTGATGGCCTACGGGACCGGCACGAAGATCGACGTGGTCAGCCCGGTGGCGATCTCCGCGCTCGCCGCCGACGACCCGAACGTCCCGCCCGTCGCCACGATGACCGGCACGCGGACGTTCCTGCTCCCGGCGTCCGACCGGGCGGCCCTGAAGCGGTACATCGAGTCCGGCGGCACGCTGATTGTCGACGCGGCCGGGGGATCGAGGGAGTTCGGCGCCTCGGCCGAGATGATGCTGCGCGGGATGTTCGGCCGGCGGGCGGTCCGACGGCTGGCGCAGAACGCCGCCGTGTTCCACCTGCCGAAGATGAAGATCGAGTCGGTGAAGTACCGCCGGAAGGCCCGGGTGGAGCGCGGGCTGAAGGGACACGCCAACCTGCGTGGCGTGGAGCTGAAGGGTCGGCTGGCGGTCCTGTTCAGCAAGGAGGACCTCACCGGCGGACTGGTGGGGTACGAATCCAGCAACTGTGTGGGTTACCATCCCGAGTCGTGCTTTGAGCTGATGCGAAATGCGGTGATCTATGGTGCCAGCGGCGACAGGAAAACGGCAGGCGGGTCGGCGGTTTCGGCGCGGCGGTAAGGGCGCCTTCGCCTGGCTGATCCTCCTGGGAGGGGGCGTGCTGGCGCTGGCGTTGGCCTTGCCGGCCCAGGAGAGACGGCGCGATCGGGAGGACGAGGGCGGACGGCGCAAGGCGACCCGCAAGCAGGCCGACGCCCGCAAGAAGCGCCCCGCCGCCAAGAAGGGCAAGGGCGATCGCGACCGGAAGGCGGCCAAGAAGACCGCCAGGAAGAAGGGCGGCGCCGAGCGCCGCCAGCCGCCCGCCGAGCCGCGCGTCGCGTTCTCCGACGAGGCCGTCCGGAAGGCCATCGCCAACGCGCAGCGGTTCCTCTGGTCGCAGCAGAAGCCCGACGGCAGCTGGTCGGGCATCAAGGGGAAGTATCCCGTGGGCCCGTCGGCGTTGGCGGCCTACGCGCTGCTGGCCAGCGGGGTCAGCCCGCTGGAGAAGCCCATGGCCAAGGCGCTGACGTGGCTCAGCCGGCAGGAGTGCACGAAGACGTACAGCCTCGGCCTGCGGTGCAACGTCTGGCTGCTGGCCAACAAGGAGACGGGCGGGAAGTACTCGCGGTACTTCCGCGGCGACGTGGTCCGCCTGATCAAGTCCACGAAGAACGGCAGCTACAACTACAACTCGCTCGGCCTGGGCAAGAGCAGCGGCGACAACTCCAACAGCCAGTTCGGCGTCCTCGGCGTCTGGGCGGGGGCCATGGGACTCGCCGAGGTGCCCGAGCAGTACTGGATGACCGTCCTGCGGCACTGGCAGCTGTGCCAGAACCGCGACGGCGGCTGGGGCTATCGCAAGGGGCAGAAGAAGGGCGGCGACACCCCGGAGGGCTCTCGCGCGACGATGACGGCCGCCGGGCTGGCGACGCTGTTCGTCTGCTTCGACAACCTCTTCGCCGACCGCTTCATCAAGTGCGACGTCAAGAGCGAGTTCGCCCCCATCCGCCGCGGGCTGAACTGGATGGACAAGCACTACGTCCGGGCCCTGCGGTCCGGCAAGCGGACGTACTACTTCATCTACGGCGTCGAGCGCGTGGGCCTGGCGAGCGGGTACAAGTACTTCGGCACGGTCGACTGGTACAAGCTCGGCGCGGAGAAGCTGCTGGCCCGCCAGGGCGGCAAGGGCTCGTGGGCCGGCGGGGGGCACGGCAGCGTCATCAACACCAGCTTCGCCCTGCTGTTCCTGGCGCGCGGGCAGCACCCCGTGGCGTTCAACAAGCTCGAGTTCCCGGGCGACTGGAACAACCGCCCCCGCGACCTCGCCGGGCTGACCCGCTGGATGACCGGCTCCTTCGAGCGGGTGATGAACTGGCAGATCATCAGCCTCAAGGCGCCCGTGGAGGAGTGGCACGACGCGCCGATCGTGTACCTCTCGGCCGCCCAGGCGCCCAAGTTCACCGGCGCGCACCTCGCCAAGCTCCGGCGATTCGTCTGGCAGGGCGGGACGGTCTTTTCCGTGACCGAGTGCGGCGGCACCGGCTTCCAGAAGGGCATTCGCCAGGTCTACGAGAAGATGCTGCGCGGCTGCGAGTTCCGGCGCCTCCCGAAGGACCACGACCTGTATTCGATCCACCATCGCCTCGGCGGGCGGCCTGTGTTCTACGAGATCAACAACGGCGTTCGGCCGCTGGTGATCCACACCGACGTGGACCTGGCCAAGAGCTGGCAGCTCCAGATGCGCAAGACGGCGACCGGCGACTTCGAGGCGGCGGCCAACGTCCTGATGTACGTCACCGACAAGGGCGTCCTGCGGAACCGTGGCGAGGCGCAGTGGCCGCCCAGGCCCCGGGCGCCGGAGCGGCGGACCGTGCGGCTCGTCCGGGTGAGGCACGAGGCCAACTGGGACCCCGAGCCCCTCGCCTACGAGCGATTCGCCCGCCTGCTGGGCCAGCGGGAGAGGATCCGGCTGGACGTCGCCGGGGCGGTGGCGATCGGCCAGCTCGACGCGGGCGAGGCGAAGGTCGCGACGATGACCGGCACGGGCCGGTTGGCCCTGACGGCCTCGCAGCAGGCCGGGCTGAAGCGCTACCTCGAGGACGGCGGGGCGCTGATCGTGGATGCCGCCGGCGGGTCGCGGACGTTCGGCGAATCGGTGGAGGCGCTGCTGCGGGAGATGTTCGGGCGCCGCGCCATCCGGCGCCTGGCCGGCGGGGCGGAGGTCTACGACCTGCCGGGCATGAAGATCGAGAGGGTCTCCTACCGCCGCAAGGCCAGGATCGAGCGCGGGCTCACCGACGCGCCCAACCTGCGAGCCGTGATGATCAACGGGCGCCCGGGCGTCCTGTTCAGCACGGAAGACCTGACGGGCGGGCTCGTGGGCTGCCCGTCCTATGGCTGCGCCGGCTACCAGCCGGAGTCCTGCTATGCCCTGCTGCGCAACGCCATCGTCTTTGGCGCCAACGGCGGGCGCAGGACCGCGCGGGGGTCCGTCGCGGCGGCCGGCACGGGTCGGTGAGGGACCCTCGGCGCCCCCTCGGCGCCGGGATGCGGGCCGGCGCGCCCGGGACGGCCGGGGCGCTACGTCTCCTCGAAGCAGGACTCGACCAACTCGTCGAGCGTGCAGATCGCCACGCAGATGGCGGTGTCGGCGGCCCCGTAGTAGACCTTCACCTCCCCGTCGTCCTCCACGATCGCCCCGCAGGCGAACACGACGTTGCCGACGTCCCCGACGCGCTCGTACTCCTCTCGCGGCGAGAGGACGGGCGAGAGGCAGCGGCCGAGCAGCCGGGCGGGGTTGTCGCGATCGAGCATCGCCGTGCCGATGCGGTAGATCGGCCCGGCGGACGTCATCTTCACGCCGTGGTAGATCTCCAGCCACCCGCGGTCGGTCAGGATGGGCGGGGCCGACGCCCCGATGCGGTAGGAGTCCCAGTACCGCGGGCGGGGGGGAAAGACCCTCTCGCTGCGTCCCCAGTTCGCCAGGTCCGGCGAGTAGGAGATCCAGATGCTGCCGACGTCGTGCCCGAAGGGCCGGTCCAGGCGGGCGTACAGGCCGTCGATCTTCCGGGGGAACAGCACGCCGTCCTTGTTGCCCGGGCCGGACACCAGCGCCACGCGCTCGTAGTGGTGGAAGTCCTCCGTCTTGGCCAGGGCGATGCGGTGCCCGTAGCGGCAGACGGCGGTGTACATCACGTAGTACGTGCCCTCGACGAGCGTGAGGCGCGGGTCCTCGATGCCGTTCTCCTCCCACAGCCGGAAGGGCCCGTCGGAGGCCGGCATCATGCAGGGCTCGTCCTCGACCTCGAAGTGCAGGCCGTCGCGGCTGCGGGCCAGCGCGAAGAACGAGTAGCCCTGCTGGCCCTCGGCGCGGACGATCATGAGGTACTGCCCGTCGAGCTTGACGGGCGTGCCGTTGAAGACCGTGTTGCACCGGTACGGCACGTCCAGCAGCGTGATGATCGGGTTGCGCTTCCAGCGGTGCAGCAGGTCTCGTCCGCGAAGAACGGCCATGGTCAGAACTCCATCATGCTCGCAAGGCACACGGCGACGATGTCCTTCAGGGAGGCCGTGCCCAGACAGATGCAACTGTCGGAGCCCCCGTAGTAGATCGCCACGTTGCCGTCTTCGAGGACCGCGCCGCAGGAGAAGACCACGTTGGGCACGTCGCCGATCCGCTCGTAGTTCTCTCGCGGCGAGAGGATCGGGATGTTGCTCCGGGCGAGAACGTGGGCCGGGTTGTCGGCGTCGAGGATCGCCGCCCCGATCCGCGCCAGCGGACCCGCGGAGGTGTCCTTCTGCCCGTAGTACAGCAGCAGCCAGCCCTCCTTCACGCGCATCGGCGGGGCCGCCGCCCCGATCCGGTGGGAGTCCCAGTAGCCCCCGCGCGGGGTCATCACCACCTCCGACGAGCCCCAGAACACGAGGTCGTCGGAGTAGCTGATCCAGATGCTCATGCCCGGGTTCGGGCGCATCAGCAGCGCGTAGCGCCCGTGGACCTTCTCGGGGAACATTGCCCCGGCCTTCGTGTCCGGCTGCGTGAGCACGCCCAGGCGCTCGATCGTCTCGAAGTCGTCCGTTCGCGCCAGGGCGATCCGCATGCCGCACTCCGAATCGGCGATGTACGTGATGTAGTACGAGCCGTCCATGGGCGTGATGCGCGGGTCGCGCACGCCGGCGGTCTCGTAGACACACGCTTCGGCCTGGTCGGTGCTGAGGAAGGCCTCGGGCTCGATGACGAAGTGCCGCCCGTCGTGGCTGTGGGCCGGGTAGATGGCCGTCTGCCCGCGGAGGCTCTCGACCGTCACCAGCAGGACGTAGTCGCCGCCCCGCCGCGTGACGCCGGCGTTCCAGATGTCGCTGCACCGGAACGGCAGGTCCTCGATGGTGATCAGGGGGTTGTCCCTCCACCTGCGGACCACGTCCCGGCCTGGTGATGCGTCCATGTACGTACTCTCGCTTTGTGTGCCGTCTCGGCAGGGCAAGCCGAAAGGCCATCGGCGCCACCCAGTTTATCGGCAGGCGCAGGCGGGGAATATGACAATTCAACGAATCCGGCGCGGTTTCCGCGGGCGCCCTGAACCGCCGCGGCCGGGAGAGGCACGGCCGTCAGATCTGCCCCAGGATGCGGCGGAGGGCCTCGGCGTTCTGGGCGGCCTGGCCGTGGTGGCAGTTGTTGAAGAACGCGTAGACCTCGTCCATGGGCTCGTCGAGGCCCTCCCACGCCTCGAGGATGTCCGTCAGCTCCTCGTGGCTGTAGCCGTAGTCGTAGCGGTCCGTGCCGTCCTTGGCGTACCACTTGCCGGCGTTGCGGGAGTGCAGGCGGAGGTAGCCGGTGCGCGTGGTGGCGGCGGCGCCGACGTGGAAGAGCCCCGGCAGGTCGGGCACGTCCGGCACCACCAGCGTGACGTTCCGCTCGCGGAGGCCCGCCACCACGGCCGGGTGCTCCCACGAGCCGTGGCGAAACTCCACCGCCAGCGGCAGGTCGCGCAGGTCTGCGACGACCTGGGCGAGGTACCGGCGGTTGGCGACGGTGCGATGGAACCGCTGGGGGAACTGGAGCAGCACGCCGGCGAGCTTGCCCGCCTCGACCATCGGCGCGATCCCGTCGCGGAAGGCCGGGATCACCGACCGGTCGCCCTCGTGCGTCGTGCCCTGGTTGGCCTTGACCCAGAAGCGATACCCCGGCGGCGTCTTGTTGACCATCCCCGCCATCGTCCGCGCCGTCGGGACGCGGTAGAACGAGAAGTTGATCTCCACCGTCTCGAAGTTGCGGATGTAGTTGGCCAGCATGTCCTTCGGCTGTGTCCCCGCCGCGTAGAACGTCCCCACCCAGTCGCGGAAGGAATACCCGCTGGTCCCGATGATGTACTTGTGCCTGGTGTCCATCGAGCGGCGTCGGTCCTTGTCAAAAGCGGGTGAGCTCTCCAGGCCTGTGCGAAGGCCCTGCCTGGCTTGGCCTGCTCGCCATGGGAACGGGGCAGCGCCGTACGAGCGTTTGCACGTCCCGGCGGTTCTGTACGCTGCCGCACGGCGAGTCCCTGTCGCCCATCTCGATCATAGCGCTCCTTGCGATCGTGCTCCAGGGCCTGCGTATTCTCTGAGCAGGACTGCCCTCATGCCATCTTCGCCCGGTGCAGCGTGACGCTCTCGGCGGTGACGGTGACCGAGCCGTATTGCTCTTCGACGCGGCCGGCGATGACGTACGGCCCGTAGCGGTCCAGCACGCCGACGGCGGCACAGGCGTTGGGGAACAGCGTCGCCTCGAAGAGCCCGTGCTCGTCGTCCAGCGTGAGGAACATCATGGTCTGCCCGGTCTGGGTGCGTGCGGTCCGCTGGGCCTCGAGGACGCCGGCGATGCGGACGCGGCGCCCGATGCGGTCGGGCAGCTCGGCGCTGAGCGTGTCGGCCTCTTCGGGCAGGGCGAAGCGGTACAGCGCCATGATGTGCTCGCGCGCGCTGACGCCCAGGACGCGGCGCTCTTCGGCGTACTTGCGGGTGGTGCTGTAGTCGTTCGGCGCGTCGGGCACGGTGGGCCGGGCCGCCAGCAGGAGGCCCTGGCCCGCCGGGCGGTGCGGGCGCATCGCGAAGAACAGGTTCAGCTCCATCATGAGCGTGGGTCGTGTGCGGCCGGTGAAGTCCAGCGCGCCGCACTGGACGAGCGCGCGGGCCTCGTCGCGCCCGGGGCGGGTGCGGGCGAGGCAGTCGGTCAGCCCGTCGAAGGGTCGCTCGCGGCGTGCGGCGAGGATCGCCTCGACGCTCGCCGGCCCCAGGCCGCCAAGCCGGTTCAGCCCGATCCGGACGGCGCGGCGCCCGCCGGCGTCCGCCTCGACGGCGAACTCGACGTTCGACCGGTTGATGTCCGGCAGGAGGAATCGCACCCCGGCGCGCTTGGCCTGCTCGACGTAGACGCGGGGGTGGTACATGCTCTGGTTGTTGTTGAGGCAGGCGACCCAGAACTCCGTCGGGTAGTGCGTCTTCAGGTACGCGCAGGCGTAGGCGAGCATGGCGTAGCTGGCGGCGTGGGCGCGGCAGAAGGAGTAGCTGTTGAACTTGGCCATCTGCACCCACAGGCCCTTGGCGTAGTTGCGGTCGATGCCGTTGGCCGCGCACCGTGAGAGGAATTCGCGCGACAGCGCGAGGCGCTTCTCGTCGGTGCGGCACTTCTGGACGGCCTTTCGGAAGCGGTCGGCCTCCGGGAGGCCCGTGCCCAGCATCGCCGCGGCCACCAGCATCACGTCGTCCTCGTACAGCATCACGCCGTGGGTCTCGCCGAGGATCCTCGCGACGGCGGGCCGGTCCGACGGGACGGGCTCCAGCCCGCGCTGGCGGCGGAGGAACGTCTCCTTCATGCCGATGCTCGCGGCGCCCGGGCGGATCAGCGCGAGGGCCTTCATCAGCGCCCGGGCGCTGTCGGGCCTCAGCCCGCGAAGCAGGTGGCGCATGGCGGGGGACTCGATCTGGTTGCAGCCGACGGTGTCGGCGGCCTGGAGCGTCCGGATCGTCGCGGCGTCGGCGGGGGGCAGCGCCTCGACGTCCAGCACCTCGCCCCGGTGCCGCGCGATCAGGTCGCAGGCGCCGCGGAGGGTGGAGAGGCTGCGGTTGCCCAGCAGGTCGAGCTTGACCAGCCCGACGTCCCGGACGCCGTCCTTGTCGTACTGGGTGATCCTCACGCCCTTCGGGGCGGGCTGGATCGGCACGTGGCGGTCGATGCCGCGCGGCGCGATGACGATGCCGCCGGGATGGACCGACAGGTTGTGCAGCAGGCCCACCATCCGCTTGCTGAGCCGCCCGATCCGCTCCAGGCGCGGGTCGTGGTCGGCGTCGTCGGGCCGGAGACGCGAGATCTGGTCGTCCGACAGGCCGAAGGCCTTGGCCGTCTCGCGGAAGGCCGATCGCTCCTGGAACGTGTTGTGCGTGCAGACCATCGCCGTGCAGGAATCGCCCCAGCGGCGCAGGGCGTAGTCGATCACGTCGTCGCGGATCCGCCAGCAGAAGTCGATGTCCAGGTCGGGGAAGTCCTCGCGGCGCTCGTGGAGGAACCGCTCGAAGGGCAGGTCGAACGCCAGGGGGCAGACGTTGGTGATGCCCAGGACGTAAGCGACCAGGCTGCTGCCGCCGCTGCCGCGCCCGGCGACGGGCACGCGCCGCCGGCGGGCGTACCGCACGATGTCCCAGACCACCAGGAAGTACTCGCAGAAGCCGCGGCGCTCGATCAGGTCCAGCTCCTTCTCCAGCCGCATGTGGACCTGCCCGGAGGCCCGGCCGTAGCGGCGGCGAACGCCTTCCTCGCAGAGGTGCCGCAGGTACCCCCGGGCGTCGCGCCCGCCGGGCGGGTCGAAGCGCGGGAAGACGGGCTCCCGCGGCAGCAGGCGGAAGGCGCCGCAGCGCTCGGCGATCCGGCGATTGTTCCGGACGGCCTCGGGCATCTCGGCGCAGCGGCGCGCCAGCTCGCCGGGGCCCCGCAGCCGGGCGCCCGGGTGGGGGAGCTGGTCGCCCCCGACGCTGTCGTAGGTCGCCCCGCAGCGTGCCGCCGCCAGCACGCGCGCCAGGTCGCGCTCCTCCGGCGTGTCGAACAGCGCCTGGCCCAGCGCCGTCAGCGGCACGTCGTCTCGCCGCGCCGAGCGGACCAGCCGCCGGAGCTGCCGGTCCGGCTGGGCGCCCGGGTCGATGCCGACGTACAGCCGCCCCGGGTCCACCCCGGCCGCACGCAGCGACGCCGCCAGGGAGTCGTCCTCGACGATCCACACCAGGTGGCCGCTCAGCTCGCCCAGCTCGTCGGGGTCGGCGAGGTCGAGCCCCTCGGGGCGGTGGGCCCGCGTCAGGAGGCGGCAGAGGTTCTCGTAGCCGCGGTCGTCGGCGACGAGCGCCACGGCTCCGCGCCGCACGCCGCGGACCTCCGCGCCGAAGATCGGCTCGACGCCCGCCTCGACGGTGAGGCGGTGGAACCGCGTGGCGCCGTAGAGGTTGTTCGTGTCGGTCAGCGCGAGCCGGGTGTGCCCGAGGCGCCCGGCGCGGCGGACGAGCCGCGCCAGCGGCTGCGGGCCGCGGAGGGGCGAATACCCGCTGCGGGCCTTCAACGGCGTGACGGTCTGTGCTGTCGGTCGAACCACACGTCCCTCGTCTCGCCCTCCGTGGCCGCTACTTGGTCAGCGACGGCGTTCGCAGGACGAAGCCGTAGTCGTTCTGCCGGAGGCTGCCGAGCAGCTCGATGGACTCGCCCGTCACGATGGCGGCGTGGCCCCAGCGGTCGCGGATTGAGTCGATCGCGTCGTAGATCCGGTGGGCCCTCGCGCGGCGCGGCGGCTCGAAGAGCCTCGCGCGCGACGCCCGGCGCCGGAACTGCGACAGGACGATCCCCACGTGGCGCAGCGCCACGCGACGGGTGTGCAGCCGCGCGAGCAGGCGCAGGACCGTCTCGAACGCCTCGTGGTCGTCGGCCGTCGGCTCGCAAAGCGTTCGCCGCGCGGCGCGATGCCTCCCGTCGTCGTAGCGGAGGGACAGCTCGACGGTCCGTGCCAGCAGCCCGTCCCGCCGCATCGTCCGCATCGCGCGCTCCAGCAGGTACTGGAGCATGCCGTGGACCTTCGCGGGGTCCTGCTCGGGCTCGTGGAAGGTCGTCTCGCGCGAGATCGTCCGCGGCGTCGCGGCGGGGCGGGTGGTCGGAAGGTCCTGCCCGCGGCAGCGGTCGTAGAGCACGTCCCCGCGCCGGCCGAACATCGCCCGAAGCGAGTGCCGCGGCAGGGCGCGAAGGTCCGCGACGGTCCGGACGTTGAGGTCGCGGAGGACCTCGGCGGTCTTGGGCCCGACGCCGGGCAGCTCGGCCACGGGCAGGGGGGCGAGGAAGGGCTCCTCCCGCCCCGGGGGGATCCACACCACGCCGCCGGGCTTGCCGTGGGCGGAGGCGACCTTCGCGAGCATGCGATTGGCGCCCAGGCCGATCGAGACCGGCAGGTTCACCGTCTCGCGGACGTCGCGCTGGAGCCGCCGGCCCAGCTCCAGGGGGTCGCCGTGGAGGTGGCACGTGCCGGTGGCGTCGCCGTAGGCCTCGTCGAGATGGGTCTCCAGGGCGGTCACGTACCGCCGGCACACCTCCCAGACGTGCTCGGCGAAGCAGCGATAGATGGGGTACTGCCCCGGCAGGCGGACGGCCTGGGGGCAGAGGCGCATCGCCTGGCGCAGGGGCATGCCCGCCCGCAGGCCGAAGCGACGCGCCTCGTACGAGCACGAGGCGATACACCCGCTGCCGACGATCACCGGGCGCCCCCGCAGCGACGGGATCAGCAATTGCTCGACCGACGCGAAAAACGCGTCCACGTCGACGTGAAGGAGGATGGGGCTGCTGCGCGCCATGGTTCTATGTGCCGACTCGCTGTCTTTCCGTCAATCGGCCGGTTGACGTCGGCTCGCAGAGCCCGCAGGCCCACGGCCGCGCGGCTTGCCGCCATCCCGGCGTTTCACCTTCGACCTTCGACGTTCTCTCGCCCCGCCGGCGCGGGGTCATCCGTCCAGGACCACCTGGTCGAGCCACCACTGCACCTCGCTGCTGGCGAAGTGGAGGTAGTAGGTCTCCTCGCCGACCTGGGCGCTGTAGTGCAGGCAGTAGCCGTCGCATTGGCGGTCGGTCCATTGGGCGTTGATGCGGTCGATCTGGTAGGTCCGTCCGTTCCAGCGGAAGCGCATCGGCTCGGCCCGGCCGCCGGAGAAGAGCACGAGCACGCGAATCGGGTCTCCGATCTCCTCGATCTTCATGGCCGCTCCCGGGCCGGCTCGGCCGCGCATCCGCGCCGGGCCGAGGCGGGCGACATAGAGGCCGCGTCGGCCCGGCCCGGCGGACGAGTGGGCCCCAAAGGGCCGACCCTAACAAGTGCCAAACGAATTATAGGGTGCCTCCCGGCTGCGGTCAAGGGGTCGGGGAGCTTTTTCGGAGAACTGTTTGTGAGCGGCGGGGTTGCACATCCCGGCGGGACAACCTACGTTCCAGGTGGTCTGTCACGTCGGGCTCTCGTGAGGCGCTGCCGGGGGGCGCAGTGCATGGGGGCGAGACAAAAGAGGACCTCATCGTGCAGGAACCGCGAGAGCGTTTCACGCCGTCGTTCTCGTTCGGGCGCAAAGGTCGACGTGCCGTGCCGAGCCCGCCGCCGGATGAGCCGCCGGCCCGCCCGGCCGGTGCGCCCGCGCCGGGGAACTTCCGCCAGTGGGCCGGGGCGACGCACGCGACGCTCGCGATGGTCTTCACGGACATCGTTTCGTCGTCGGCCCTCGGCAACAAGCTCGGCAACCGCGCGATGGACGCGCTTCGCCGGGCGCACTTCGCCCGCGCCGCCGATCTGGCCCGGCGCTATGGGGGCTACGTGGTCAAGACGATGGGCGACTCGGTGATGGCGGCGTTTCGGGCGGCCGGCGACGCGCTGGACTTCGCCCTCGCGCTGCACGCCGACCCCGGCGACCGGCGGGTCCGCATCCGCGCGGGCGTTCACGTCGGGCCCGTCAGCATCCAGGACGCCGACGCCCACGGCGCGAGCGTTAATTACGCCGCGCGCGTCGTCGGCGCGCCGGACGGGGCGGAGGTCTGGCTCAGCAGCGAGGCCAAAAGCCACGTCGACCAGCAAGGCGCCGCCCACCACGCCGAGCTGCCCTGGCTGCCCCACGCCGGCATGCAGCTCAAGGGCTTCCCCGGCAAGCACGTCCTGTGGTCGTTCGTGCCGCGTTGACGGCGGCGGGGGGCGAATCGGCCGCGGCGCCGGGCCCATCCTAACACGAGCCGAATCCCCGTTGCGGGCGGCGCCCGCCTGTGGGATGATCCTCTCGGCACGCCCATGGCGAAGTCCGATCGGCAGCACGACAGGCTCCGGAAGCTGGCGCGGTCCCTCCCGGCGGGGCGGGTCGTGCCGGCGTCGGAACTGCTCGGCGCGCGCCGGGCCGGCGACGCCGAGACGACCGGCCCGCGCGACGGCCGGGGGGCGCCGAGCCCGCGGTCCCTGTCCGAGGCCTGCGGGGGCGCGCCGATCACCGTGGAGACGCCCGCCGGCGAGGCGGCCTGCTGGCTCGTCCGCCGAACGCTCGACGAGGTGGAGGCGGAGCTGGGGCCGGTCGCGTCGGAGTACTCGGCCGTGCTGCGCGGCGCGCGGCAGCGGCTGGGCGACGACGCGGCGCTGGCGGCGTCGCGAGGGTTGTGCCGCGCCGCGGACGGGCGGCCGGAGGACCTGCTCTTCGCCGCCGGCGCGGTCTCGGCGGACGCCGAGGAGGTCCTGTTCCTCCTGGGCACGATGACGTATCGGGACGGGCGGCTCGTGCTCGCGCAGTGCCTGGCGCGGGAGCCGTCGGAGGAGGCGGCGCTGCTGGGCGCCTTCGCCGAGCGCTACGCGGCGGCGGGCGTGCTGGCGACCTACCCCGGGCGCGGCGTCGGGTGGAGAGGGCTTCGCAAGCGCTGCGAGGCGCACGGGATCGAGTTGCCTCGCCGCCGCCGGCCGCCGCATCTCGATCTGCGGCGCGAGGCGCGACGCGCCTGGCGCGGCGACGTGCCCGACTTCCATCTCGAGACGCTCGAACGCTGCGTGTGCCGTCGCCGCCGCGCCGAGCCGATGCCCCCCCGGCAGGAGGGCCGGGCCTACGCGCGGTTCCTGTCGACCGGCGATGCCCGCCCGCTCACCCGGGCGCTGCACCACAACGCGCTGGATCTCGCGGCCATGGCGCAGGTGCTCGTGGCGCTGCTGACCGGGTGCGGACCCGTCATGGAATAGCCGGGGGACGTGCGGCGGCCGGCTGTCGGCCTCGGGCGAGGACCGCCCCTCTCGTGCGCCCGTGCGGCGCGGCTCGCCCGGAACGTCACTTGACCTCGGTGAACAGCAGGACGGCGGGCGTGTCGCTGTAGGTCCGGACGTTGCTGCGGTCGAGGACGGCCATGTAGTTCCACTTGAACCGCCCGCTGGCGCGGTAGCGGATCTCGATGTAGACCGCGAACGTGTCGCTTCGGGTGGTGATGCAGTTGGCGACGGCTTTGTACAGGGCGTGGCGCCGGCGGATGTAGTCGGGGTGCTTCCGGAGCTCGAGCTGGGTGCCGCCCTCCTCCGTGACGATCACGGTGTCCATGTAGGCAGCCAGGGGGATCGCCACCTCGCCCGGCGTGAGGAACGCGAGGACGTTCGGGGACTCCTTGCGGAGGTTCTCCACGCCGGCGTTCACGTCCTGGTTCTGGCCGCCGGATTGCCGGTACTTGATGAGCGCATCGACGGCGAGCCGGGGATCGACATTGTAGTACTTCTCGCCGGAGATGGGCGCGACCTCCACCTCCCGGCGCCCGAGGCGCAGCACCTTCGTCGGCCAGGGAAGGCACATGAGAACGTCCCTCGGGGCCGTGTTGACGTTGATGCGGCCGTAGATGCGGCCCTTCTCCTTGCGCTCGCCTTCGCCGATCTGGGTGTGGGGCCGGATGGCGGTGAAGAACTCGGCGAAGAAGCAGCCGACGGGCACGTCGGGGTAGCCATCAGAGGTGACCTGGGGCGCACCCGCGAAGTTGGGGCAGAAGGGCAGGCGTCCGCGCGCCGGCGTGTTGGCGAAGATCGGCCCCGCCTCGGTCTCCCGGATGATCCGCTGGGGGAAGCCCCCCTCGCCCTTGACGGGTCCGCAGAGGTAGATGTTGCACAGGTCGCCGAGGCCGTCGAGCAGCAGCTTCGTTCCGCCGGCGCCCAAGTCATCCCGGACGCGCTCGGCTTGGTGGATGGGGGCGCCGTAGGCGTCGCTCAGTTTCCCGAGTCCCTGGATCTCGGTGTTGTCGCTCAGCCCGTTGGCCGTCCCAAGGGTGTGCTCGTTGTCCTCCTCGTACCACATGTAGTAGGCGAGGTTGTAGTTCGTCAGGGGCATGTGCCCGTCGGCGACGGAGGACTTCCGCACGCGGTCGTCCCGGCGGATGGAGCGGAAAACGGGGTTGCTCGGGGTGCTGCTGTCGGAGCTGTTGGGGTCGTTGGGGTCCCCGGCGCCGGTGTACTTCAGCCCGTCCCCGCCGGTGGTGATCAGGTCCACCGTCACCTCCTCACCGCCGGAGACGCAGACGATCTCGAGCTTGGTGCTGCCGCCCTTGCTCAGGTCCAGCCCGTTCACCTTCGTCCAGTTCTTCATGTCCGTGGCGTTGAAGAACTCCGCCGCCTCGACCTTGCAGCCCTCGCCCTTGACGTAGTCGTAGAAGACCAGCTTCGGGAGCGTGTCCTCGCTCAGGAGGCTCACGTGCTCCGGCTGGCCCCCCAGCGTGCCGGAGAGGTCTCCCACCTTCGTGCCGTTGATGCGAAGCTCGTAGTCCTCCCCCAGGTCGATCTGCGACAGGGAGGGGTTCATGATCTCGATGGCGTAGCCGCGGGCCCAGTCGTTCTTCTTATCGTCCGTAGGCCCGTGGTGCTTGGCGACGGCCTCCGTGATGACGATGTCCTGCTTCAGGCCGTACACCGTCAACCCGCTCTCCGCCTCCGGCGTGAACGCCCAGGGGAACCCCTCCCGGCCCGGGGAGACGTAGGCCTCCAGGTTGGCCACGAAGTGGGCGGCCATCTTCTTCCGCTCCGCGTCGCTCTTGCCGAGCTCCAGGCGGGTGAGCATCCCGAGCATCTGGTTGTAGAGTTCCTCGTGGTCGCCCCGCAGCCACTTGTAGTCCTCCAGGCCGTCGCCGGGGTTGCGCACCACGTCGGTGGTGCAACTGAAGGTGGTCAGGAGGCGCCTCATCTCGTCGCCGCGGGTCCCGTTGGGGTCGGACTGGTTGAGCTGGATCAGGTCGCCCGTGAGCAGCTTGGCCAGGCGCCCGGGCAGGACCTTCTCCTGCTCGGTGGTCAGGGCATCCTTGCCGAGCTTGTCGCACCACAGCAGGAAGGCCTCGTCGCCGATGGGGAAGGGGTTGTAGCCCTTCCTGGGCGCCAGCAGCCGCCGGGCGCAGTCCTGGTAGTAGGTCTTCAGCAGGACGTTGGGGACCTCGCTGCAGCGGCTCTCGTGGATCTCGGCGTAGGCGGCCTCCCCCACCGGCTGCCCCAGCAGCTCGGGGAGCTGGATCAGGCACGGGGCCATGAGGTCCGGCCAGTTCTCGTCGTCGGTCTTCCAGGTCATGTCGCCGTTCAGGAAGAGCTTTCCGGCGGTGTTGATCCCGACCTTGCCGGACAGGTCGATGATGCGGACGGCCTGGTAGAAGTTGGACTCGCGCTCGTTGGCGTCGGCGTTGGGGAAGCAGGGGTAGAGCTTGGCGTCGTTCAGGTCGTCGCCGTCGATGTCGACGTCCTCCTTGGCGGTCTCCTCGAAGAGCTCGCTGTAGGGCGAGGTCGGGTTGCTCTTGGTCCGGTCGAAGACGCCGGCCAGCCAGCGGTCGATGCGCTCGTTGGGGTCGCCGGGGCCGTCGATGTACTTCTTCCAGCCATCGACGTTCTCCCCGACCTTGCCGTAGGGCCCCGTGTCGTCGGCCCATTTGTCCATGGCGAGGCAGAACTGGACGCGGCTGAGGCCGCCCTGGGCGGTGGGGTCGGACTGGGCCTTGGTCATGAGGACCTCGGTCTCCTGGGCGTCGAGGTTGGAGACGATCAGGAACGTCGAGGCGAGGATGGCGACGATGGTCAGAAGCCCGATGGCCAACAGGAGGACCGAGCCCCGGCTTCGGCGAGATGCGGGCATGGCGAGACTCCTTCCGCGGCGAGGCGGCTCAGCGCCCGACGCTGCAGATGACTTCGTAGTACAGGCCCTCGGCCTGGCGGAATTCGGGGGGCATGTTTCGGTCGCGGATCCGGAAGCGGAACTTGACCAGCTTCGGCCAGTTCGTCTGATCCTCGTGCGTCCACAACGCCCGGTACTTCCCCCCGTTGGCCGTCTTGTCCTCGACGCCGCCGGGGGTGTCGTAGTTCTTGGAGGCGTTGACGGGGAAGAGCTTCGGGTCGGCCGCCCGGACGGGCAGCCAGTTCTTCGGGCCGGTGGCGTCGATCCCGTACCAGTTGAGGTCCTGGTTCTGCTCGTCGTTCGGATCCAGGTCGTCCGTCTCGCCGTCGGTCCACATGATGCTGAGGCCGTCGACGTCCTGGGCCAGCACCTGCCAGAGGTCCTTGATGTTGCTGAACTCCTCGTTCACCGGGATGCGAACGTTCACGGCGCCGTGGAGGCCGCTGATGCCGTCCACCACCTGGTCCATGGCCAGCCCCCCGTTGGGGTCCTGTTGTCGCGGGACGGACTGGATGTACGACAGGCCGATGTCGAGGGCGTCGAGCCCCGCCCCGCCCGAGAGGGCCTTGGGCGGCTGGTTCGGATCGCGCCCGGGGACGTCCACGAGCACGTACGACGGACGCCAGAGGATCTCGCCCCATTTCTGCTGCTTCTGCGTGTTGGGGTAGTACTCGGGCGCCGCGTTGTCCACCTGGCCGTAGCAGATCAGGCTGCCGGACCCGGGGGAATACTGCGCCGTGGCCTTCGTGGGCAGGTCGGTGATGCTGTGGGCCGAACCCGCGATCGTCGCGATCAACAGCGGGCTGCCGTCGGACGCGGCGGTGATTGTCAGGAAACCGTTCTGCGTGATCTGGCGGATGTCCCGGCGGATGATCCGCGCCAGCGACGCGGCCACCTGGTGGCTGCGGCGCGAGGCCTGGGCGACCGAGATGAACTTCTGGCTCTGGACCAGGACGGAGCTGAACGTCAGGATCATCACGGTCAGGATGGTGATCGAGACGAGCATCTCGATCAGCGTCATGCCTGCGGCGCCGGGGTGCCTGCGATGCCGGAGCGTTCGTGTCTGCGAGGTTGGCATAGTGGTTCGATTCGTCCTGCTGCGGCTGACCGCTGCTTGCGCCGGAGTCGCCGCCTCAACCGCCGGGCAGGGTGCTGCTGGCGGTGGCCTCCAGGGCGCCCCGCCCGCGGTACCACGTGGTGGTCTCGGCCATGTCGTCCGAGTCCCCGCCTTCCAGCCGCAGCACCTTCACGTCGCACGTGCCGATGTCCGTATCGGGGAGGCGCTTGTTCAGAAGGGCGCCGCTGCGGCCCTTCTTGGCCGTGATCGTCATCACGTCGATCGTCTTGAACTCCGAGCCGTCGTAGATCTCGCGGATGACGCGGGCGCCCGGCACCAGGTGTTCGGCGCCTCCGTGGCGGGCGACGAGCTGGGAGACGTCCAGCGTGGCGGGGTTGGAGATGCTCACGCGGTTCAGCGAGACGGTCTTCAGGCGGTTGTCGGGGTCCTTGTAGCGCGCGGGGATCACGAGGAACTTGTAGTCGTTCTGGTCCGAGCCCACCCGCCAGCCGTACATGATGTAGCTGTAGTTCGTCCGCCGCTGCACCGGGTATCTCCGGTCGCCGGGCCCGATGTCGTCGTCCGTCAGGAGACGCGGGCTGGTGTTGAGGCTGCCGTCCTCCAGGCGCACCCGCGCGATGGCCACGGCGTTCTCGCCGATCAGCGTCCGGACGATGTCGTCGACGGTGGTTCTGTGGTTCTGGATGCCCGCATGGAGTGCCGCGGCCGCCATGCTCATCCCGACCACCAGCACGCCCAGCGAGATCATGATCTCGGTGAGTGTGAACCCGGCGCGGCGGGTCCGGCGTGCGGGCGGGGCTGTCGCGGACTTCCTGGCTGTCGTCGCCTGCATAGTGTTACTCCCTTGGGAACAACTGGCCTGTGTGGCTGTTGAGGGGCAGGATCTGCGGGGGCTTGTCGCGAAGCCGGTCGCCCTGGAGCTTCCGGGTCTTCGGGTCGTAGTAATCGCCCAGGTCGAACAGCGTGATCGCCGTGACGGGATATTGGTCGTTGGCGGTGGTGAAGTTCCAGAGCAGCTGCTTGCCGGCGATGTTCCGGGAGTCGACGTTTCGGCCCCCGGACGTCGGGTGGTCGAAGACCGCTTCTTTCTCGCGGAACTTGACCTTCTGGCCGTTGACCGTGGCGGTCGCCGACCCGGACGGGGTGAAGACGACCGTGAAGGTCGTGAACTTGTCGATGTCGGCGGCCTGGCCCTTGTAGGAGCCGGAGTCCTCGACCGTCTCGCTGCACACCTTCCCGTAGGCGATGCTGCCCGGGACGCGCTGGGGGCGGCTGCCCTCGTGGAGCCGGAAGTGCCTCTTGTCCGGGTCGTACAGGACCAGGGCGGTGAAGCAGACGTGCTGGAGGTCGGGGCGCAGGAGCTTGTCGGGGTCGGTGCTGGGCTGTCCCGAGTTGGTGGCGTCGGCGGCCTGGCAATGCACGCCGGCGAACGTGCCCTTCTCGATGGCCAGCGCCCGCGCCGCCGTCAACTGCGCGGCGATGAGGTTGTAGGCCTGCGAGTCGGCGCCCGAGTTGTACAGGGCGATGACGCTCGGCAGCGTCATCGTCGCCAGCAGGGCGACCAGCCCGATGACCACCATCATCTCCATGAGGGTGAAGCCCGCCCGCCCCGGCCTGGGGCCCGCGGGTGACTCGCGCCGCGTTGTCGTCCGGATCGCTCGCATCGTCCTTCCGCCCGGCAGGTCGCCTGCCGTCAGTCGCTCGTGTCGCTGCGGATGTTGTCTTCTCGCCGCTGCCTCTCGCGATTGGTCGTCCCGTCGCCGAACTCGCCGTCGGGTCCGGCGGAGATGATCAACGGCCGGCCGCCCACGCCGCGGTCCGAGTAGTACCGCATGGGCTTGTTGAAGGCGTCCAGCGACAGCTCGCCGTCGCTCGCGCCGAGGTACGCATTGGTTTCCTTGTAGATGTCCCTCTTGAGCTTCTCGTCGCCCTCCTCGCGCCCGCGGAGGTGATCGACGAGCTCGGTCAGGCTGTCGTTTGGGTCGCCCGCGTGCGGCGGGACCTTGCCCATGACCTTGTAGTAGGCGTCGATCGCGGCCAGCATGCGGTTCTGGCGGTCGCGGGTTTCGGTCTTCCGGCCCTCTTCGATCACGTGCGTGCCGACGCCGACCACCAGCGCGACCAGCACGGCCATCACGAACATCACCAGCAGCAGCTCGATCAGGGTGAAGCCGCCGGCCCGGCCGGGGCGGGGGGGAGCATCGCAGCGCTTCGGCACATCCAGCATCGTCTTGCGTCTCCTACGGTCTGACGAACCAGAACTCGAAGTTCGCGAGATCGTCGGTCTTCCTGGCCTTGTTGGGGTCGTCGGGGTTCTCCTGGCCGGGGATGAGCCACTTCCGGTCCGGCCCGGGCGTGATCAGGACGTAGTCCTTGCGGTAGTAGTCGCCGTTGGGGTCCTCGAGGTACTCCCGGAGGGACGCCGGCCCGCGGGGGTCGGTGTTGTGGTCGTCTTCGTACTCTCCCCCCCCGCCGCCCTGGAGGGTGAAGCGGTAGTAGTAGATCTCGTTGCTGAAGGCGTCGGCGAACACCGGCGAGGTCTCGGGGGTGCTGGTGAACTTGGCCTCGGTGTAGGGCCCGAGCTTCCGGCCGCGTGACTCCCGTTCGCTGCCCACGCGGGGCTTGCTGGCGGCGCCCCGGCCGTCCTTGCCGTCGGTCGGACCGTCCATGTACCCGATGAGGGCCTGCACCAGCGCGTAGCGCCCCTTCAGCTCCTTGGTGACGCCCCCGCCGCTGGGGGGGTACTCCTCCCAGTCCTTGGCGTACAGCCGGCAGGCCCCGCCCAGGTCCTTGAGGATGCCCCGCGTCTGCTCCATCTTGAACAGCTTGCGGACCTCCAGGATCGACGGGGCGGTCAGCGTGATCAGCATGCTCAGGATGACGATGATCGTCAGCAGTTCGATCAGCGTGAAGCCCCCGGCGGGGGGGGGCTCCAGCCGCGGCCCGGGGCGGGTTCGACGCGCGCTGTTGCGGGTTGCTCTCACCACCGGCGTCCTACTCCCAGTTCCTCAGGGTTCCCTCGAAGTACACGCGGTTCTTGCCGTGGGGGGCGTGCAGGACGAACTCGCCGTCGCGGTGGACGAGCCTCTGGCCGTCGTGGTCGCCGCCGTCGACGTAGTCCTGGATGTTGGTCTCGTCGTTGCCGGGGCCCGAGCCGCCCTCGCCCAGCGAGGTGTTGCCCTCCGTGTACTTCAGGTTGTGCTCGGGCTTGAACTGGCTCAGCGTCCCTTCCATGTTCTTGGAGGCGGGGTAGTACACGATCGCCATGCTCTGCGAGTGGGCGTCGAGGATGCTCCACGCCACGGGCGTGTCGCGGCCCTCCTCGCCGCCGGCCGTTTCCGGGGGATCCAGCAGCCCCTCCTCGTACGGGGCGTAGTTGTCGACGGGGAAGAGGTCCTCGTCCGGGTCGTTGGGGTCGGGCTTGGAGAACAGGCACCGAGCCAGGAAGGCGCCGGCGGCCTGGTTCGAGTTGTACTTGTCGTTGCCGCCCTCGATGAACTCGGGGTACTGCTGCCCGGGGAAGAAGCGGTTGCCGGTGCCGGAGACCTTGTACATCGTCACGCCGGCGGACAGGGCCTTGATCCGCGCCAGCGTCTGCGCGTCCGTGATCGTCTCCAGGATGGCCCCGATGGTCGGAACGACCATGCTGACCAGCAGGCTGATGATCGCCACGACCGTCAGCAGCTCGATGAGGGTGAAGCCCCGCTCACGAGGCCCGCGGGCGCCGAGGCCGGAATGTCTGGCTCGATGAGACATCACGTGCGTTCCTTTCCGCTACGCTCCCCCCTGCATGGCACGGAGCATGTGAATCATGGGCAGGAACAGGCTGATGACGATGTAGCCGACGATGCTGCCCAGCACGATGACCAGCAGCGGCTCCAGCAGGGAGATCATCGAGCTGACCAGCACCGAGACCTCCTCGGCATAGGTGTCGGCGACCTTCTCGAGCATCTTGTCCAACTCCCCCGTCTCCTCGCCGACGTCGATCATGTTGACGACCATGGGCTCGACGATCTTGGCCTGGCGCAGCGGCTCGGCGAAGCTCTCGCCCTCCCGGATGCCGTCGCGAACCTTGCTCAGCGCGCGGGCGAAGACCTCGTTGCCGGCCGTCTCCCGCGTGATCGTCAGCGCCTCCAGGATCGGAACGCCCGCCGACAGCAGCGTCCCGAGCGTCCGGGCAAACCGCTCCACGCCGGTCTTGCCCAGGACCTGCCCGATCACCGGGATCATCAGCTTGAAGCGGTCCACGAGCAGCCGCCCCGTCGGCGACATCTTGATCAGCTTCACCAGCATGTACACGCCCACCGGCGACATCAGGATGACGAGCCACCCCGGCCACCTCACCCAGGCGCTGATGGCCATGAGCGTCCTGGTCATGCCCGGCAGCTCCTTGCCCATCTCCCGGAAGATCTTCTCGAAGGCGGGGATCACGAACAGCATGATGCCCGTGACGATCAGCACGGCGAAGGAGATGACGGCCGCCGGGTAGATCATCGCGCCGATGACCTTGCGTCGCAGGGCCTGGCTCTTCTCGAGGAAGTCGGCGAGACGTTCGAGGATCACGTCGAGCACGCCGCCCAGCTCGCCGGCGCGGATCATGTTGGTGTACAGCGAGTTGAAGGCCTTGTCGTGGCGGGCCATGGCGTCGGAGAGGGTCACGCCGCCCTCGACGTCCTCGGCGACCAGGCGGATCGCCACCCGCAGCGGGCCGGGCTTCTGCTGCTGCTCCAGGATCCGCAGACTCCGCAGGATGGGCAGCCCGGCGTCGATCAGCGTGCAGAGCTGGCGGGTGAACTGCGTCAGCAGCTTTTGGGGGACCTTGCCGACCTTGCGCCGTGCGGGGCGGCGTTGGGCGGCCTCGCCCGCCTCGCCACGGCGCCGAGCGGCCCGCTCCTTGATCTTCGTGGGGAAGTTCCCCATCGCGCGGACCTTGGCGGCCGCCTCGTCCGAGCTTGTCGCGTCGATCGTGCCCTTGACCGTCTGGCCTACCGTGTTCAGGGCCTCGTACTGAAACGTTGCCATCGGATACTCCTGTTCAGCCGTCTCGACCGCCGCGCAAGGCTATTCTCTTTCCTCGGCAATGGTCTGGGAGACCACCTCTTCGATGGTGGTCACCCCGTCGTAGATCGACAGCAATCCGCCCTCGCGAAGCGTCCGCATCCCTCGCTTCCGGGCGGCCTCGCGCAGCACGCCCGTGCTGGCGCGACTCATGATCAGCTCGCGAATGTCATCGTCCAGCAGCATGATCTCGTAGATGGCGATGCGCCCCTGGTAGCCGGTGCCGCGGCAGACCTCGCAGCCGGTGCCGTGGAAGAGGGTCCGATCCTTGACGTTCTCGGGCGAGAGGTCCAGCTCCAGCAGCATGTCCTCGGTGGGCAGGAACTCGTCCTTGCACCGCGTGCAGATCGTCCGCACCAGGCGCTGGGCGACGATGCCCTCCATCGTGGCGGTCATCAGGAAGGGCTCGAGCCCCAGGTCCAGCAGGCGCGCGATGGCGGAGGGCGCATCGTTCGTGTGCAGCGTGGAGAACACCAGGTGCCCCGTCAGCGACGACTGGACGGAGATCTCCGCCGTCTCCAGGTCGCGGATCTCGCCCACCAGGATGATGTCCGGGTCCTGGCGCAGGAAGTGCCTCAGGCACCGGGCGAACGTCAGGCCGATGTCCGGGTTGATCTGCACCTGCACCAGCCCGTCGATGTCGTACTCGACGGGGTCCTCGCTCGTGAGGATCTTCACGGTGACGTCGTTCAGCTCGTTCAGGGCCGCGTACAGCGTGGTCGTCTTGCCGCTGCCCGTCGGGCCGGTGACGATCACGATGCCGTTGGGGCGCTGGATCAACTGCCGGACGACCCTCGCGTCGTCCTCGCGCAGGCCGAGGCGGTCCAGGTCCAGCGAGACGTTCGAGCGGTCCAGCACGCGCAGCACGACGCTCTCGCCGAACATCGTCGGCAGCACGCTGACCCGCAGGTCCACCGGCGAGCCGTCCACGGCCAGCTCGATTCGCCCGTCCTGGGGCAGGCGGCGCTCGGCGATGTCGAGGTTCGACATGACCTTGATGCGCGACGCGATCGCCACCGCGATCGACTTCGGCGGCGGCAGCATCTCGTACAGCACGCCGTCGATGCGGTAGCGCATCTTGAACTCGTTCTCGAACGGCTCGAAGTGGACGTCGCTCGCCCGGTTGCGGATCGCCTCCAGCAGCACCATGTTCACCAGGCGCTTGACCGGGTTGGCCGCCGCCATCTCCTTGATGGACTCCAGGTCGATCGACTCGCCCCGGTCCTCGAGCTGCGAGAGCTGCTCGTCCCCCACGATCTCGTTGATGATCTCCCCGATCGACTCCGGCTCCACGTCGTAGTACTTCATCAACGCCAGGTCCAACTGCTCCGGCTCGGCGATCTTCGCCGTGACGTCGAAGCCCATCAGCGTTCGCAGGTCGTCCGTCGCGCGGAAGTTGTCCGCCGAGCCCAGCGCCACCTCCAGGTGGTTCGTCCCCGCGTTGTACTGGATCGGCACGAGCTTGTACGCGTTGGCCATCTGGACGGGGATCTGGGCGATCACGTCCGCCGGGATGTCCATCGCCTTCAGCTCGACGTATTCCATCCCCACCTGGTAGGCCAGCGCCATCGTCCGATCCGTCTCCTCGATGTGACCGAGGTCGATGAGGATCTGCCCGAGGGGCCCGCCCTTGGTCTTCTGGACCTGGAGGGCCTCGTGGACCTGCTCGCGGGTGACCTTGCCCATCTTGATCAGGATGCGGCCAACGCGCAAGCCCCTCAGCTCCTGAACGCTGACTCTCGTCTTGGGGGCGACTTCCGCCATGGCCTATTTCCTCAGTTCCGCGACCGCCTTGGCCGGGGCGCCCGGAGCGGCAACCGTCATCCGACCACTGCGGACCGCCTCGATCTTGTCCCGCATGTCGCCGGGGTTGTGGCTGTGGTCCACCGCGTGCTCCTCGGCGATCTTGCCCTCGGCGTACAGCTGCAGCAGGTGGTCGTCCAGCAACTGCATGCCGAACTTCTTGCCCGTCTGGATCGAGGAGGGGACCCGGTACTCCTTGTGCTCCCGGATCAGGTTCGCGATGGCGTTCGTGACGACGAGGAACTCGAAGGCCGCGATCCGGCCGCGGATGTCGATCCGGGGCATCAGCGTCTGGCACAGCACCGCGATGAGCGACGAGGCCAACTGCACGCGGATCTGCTCCTGCTGGTTGACCGGGAACTGGTCCACGATCCGCGTGACGGTGCCCTGCGCGCTGGTCGTGTGCAGCGTGCCGAAGACGAGGTGGCCGGTCTCGGCGGCGCGAAGGGCCGATTCGATCGTCTCGAGGTCGCGAAGCTCGCCGACCAGGATCACGTCCGGGTCCATCCGCAGGACGCGCCGCAGGGCCTCGGCGAAGCTCGGCACGTCCACCCCGACCTCCCGCTGGTTCACCATCGACTTCTTGTGCCCGTGGTAGTACTCGACGGGATCCTCGATGGTGATGATGTGCTTGTCGAAGTGCTCGTTGACGTAGTTGATCATCGTCGCGAGCGTGGTGGTCTTGCCCGAGCCGGTCGGACCGGTCACCAGGAACATGCCGCGCGGGCGGCGGCAGAGGCTCTTGGTGATGGCCGGCAGGCCGATCTCCTCGAACGTGAACAGCCGCGTGGGAATCAGACGCAGCGACAGGGAGATCTTCCCGCGCTGCTGGAAGACGGAGGTCCGGAACCGGCCCTGGTCGCGGAACTCGAAGCCGAAGTCCGTACCGCCCTGCTCCTGGATCTCCTGCTGGGCTCGCTCGGGGGTGATGGCCTTCATCAAGGCGACCGTGTCCTCGGGATCGAGGATCTTGGTCTCCAACGGCCGCAGGCGCCCATGGAGCCGCAGGGTGGGCGGCCGCCCGACGTGCAGATGCAAGTCACTGGCATTCCGCTTGATACAGGTTTCAAGCAGCCGCTCAATGCTGATTCTGGCCATCGCACTTCCTCTGTCTAATTATCCGGCGCAGGGTCCGGGCCGACAAGCGCCGCCGAGGCGCAGGTGGCCGAAAAGTCCGTGTAAGACTCTTTTGCGAAAAGAGATAGCAGTGCATCTGCCGCGGGGTCACTCCGCCGATGCCAACTCGGCGCTCTGCGTGGTGCGAACCAGTTCGTCCGGGGTGGTGAGGCCGTTGAGGATCTTGCGACGTCCGTCCTGGAGGAGGGTCTGCATCCCCGACGCTCGAGCGGCCGTGCGAAGCTCGTTGAGCGGCGCGCGGTTGAAGGCCATCTCCCGAAGCTGGCTGTTCATGTGCATCAACTCGAAGATGCCCTCCCTCCCGCGGTATCCCGTGCCCGCGCACGAGTTGCAACCTCTTCCGCGGCAAATCGTTCTCCCCTCCAGCTCCTCCGGGCGGAAGCCCAGCAGTCGCAGGATGCGGGGATCGGGCTCGGGGTGTTCCTCCTTGCAGTCCTCACAGATCAGCCGGATGAGCCGCTGGGCCATGGCCGCCTGGATGCTGCTCGCCACCAGGAAGGGCTTTACGCCCATGTCAATCAAACGGGTTATGGACGACGGGGCGTCGTTCGTGTGGAGTGTACTGAAAACCAAGTGTCCAGTCAAAGCGGCCTGAATCGCCACCTCGGCGACCTCCACGTCGCGGATTTCGCCCACCAGAATGATGTTCGGCGCCTGACGGAGCATCGCCCGCAGGATGATCGCGAACGTCAGTCCGATGTGCTCGTGGACCTGGACCTGGTTGATCCCCGAGAAGTTGTACTCGACGGGGTCTTCGGCCGTGATGATCTTCCGGTCCGGGCGGTTCAGCTCGTTGATGGCCGCGTACAGCGTGGTGGTCTTGCCCGAGCCCGTCGGGCCGGTGACCAGGAAGACCCCATTCGGGCGGCGGATGATCCGCCGGAAGCGGTCGTAGCCGTCCTGGGAGAAGCCGAGGTGGGGGATGCCCAGCTTGGCCGCCTCGGGGCGGAGGATCCGCAGGACGGTGCTCTCGCCGTAGTAGGACGGCAGCGACGAGACGCGGAAGTCGATGTCGGAGCCCCCGATGGTCATTTTGATGCGGCCGTCACCGGGCAGGCGTTTCTCGGCCAGGTCGATGCCGGCCATGATCTTGAAGCGGTTGATCACCGGGCCCTGCATGCGCTTGGGGATGTTGTCGCGCTCGCGGCAGACGCCGTCGATGCGATAGCGGACCCGGACGCGGTTGGCCATGGGCTCGATGTGGATGTCGGAGGCCCGCATGCGGACCGCCTCGGTGATGATCATGGTCACGAGGCGGATGATGGGGGCGGACTCCTCGTCCAGGTCGCCCTCGGGCTCCTCGTCGACGAGGGCGCCCTGGGTCTCGTCCAGCAGTTGCACCTGGTCCTCGAGGCTCGCCCCGGACCCGATGAACTGCTCGATGTAGTTGCGCATCTTGCCCTTGGACGCCAGGCACGGCTCCAGCTCGCAGTTCAGGCGGAACCGCAGCATGTCGAGCGTCTCGAGGTCCAGCGGGTCGGTCACGACGACCTTCAGGCGCTCGTTCTCGCGCCCCAGAGGCAGCACCAGGTGACGGCGGATGATGTCGTCCGGGATGAGGTGCAGCTCCGTGGGGACCACGACGTTGCGGTCCAGGTCGATGTACTCCATGTCGTACTGGGTCGCCAGGGCCTTGGCGACGTCTTCCTCGTCGGCCAGACCCAGCGCGATCAGCGCCTCGCCGATCCGCAGGGCCTCGTTGCGGGCGTGCTCGAGGGCCTCGTCGATCGCCGAGGGCGTCACCACGCCCCATTTCAGCAGGATGTCCCCGAGACGCTGTCGTTGCTTACGTGCCATCGTGTGCTCGATCCTACCTCGGATCTAGACCTCGTGCGTGTTGCCGGGCCCGCGCCCGCGCGGCGTCCTGTCGGCTGGGCACCTCCGGCGCCCCTGGCGGGGCGGGCTGGGTGCGGCCGGGCCCAAACAAAAAACGGCGCAGAGTCCCGGGGACCAGCGCTTGTCCGGTCTGTGCTTCGGACGGATTGACAGCTACAGCCAGAATCCGATGACGTCCCAAGGCCCGGCACCATGCCCTCGGCGGCCACTCGCCCTCCACCCGCCGTCTGCCATTCTAATGCTACGCCGGTCCCGCTGCAAGAATCAAGTGTTGGAAGATTGGCGGGACGAGGGGGGTTTCCTGCGCGGAGGCTACCTCAGCGGGTGATGACCGTGGCGCTTCCGCAGCTCCTGGACGGCGGCCAGCAGGAGCCGATCCGATCGCCACAGGGCCGTCAGGCTGCCGGTGGTCACGCCCAGCCGCCGGGCGGCGGGACCGACGCGCCCGTCCGCGCCGTCCAGCACGTCCAGCAGGAACGCCGCGACGCGCCAGAAGCGCGGGTCTCTGCGACCGGCCTGGATGCGCCCCGGCGCGCCGGCGGGCGCGCCGCGCGCGGGCAGGATGCACTCGGCCACGACCGCCGGCGGCCCCGGCGCGTCGGGAGGGATCGCCCGGCGCAGGCGGCAGGCGAGCTTCGCCCGGAGCCTCCGCAGGGCGCGGCGCTTGTTTTCGTGCTGGGAGCGGGACTCGGCCGCCGTGGCGGACAGGCCGGTCGCGCGGAGGTGCAGGCGCACGGCGGAGCTGACCTTGTTGCGGTGCTGTCCGCCGGGCCCCGAGGCCTTGTAGAGATGGACCTCGCAGTGGGTCAGCAGGTTCGGGTCGTCCATGGCCAGGTAGTCGTCCCGGTGGAGCATGGGGGCGATCATACGGCCCGTCGCGGGGAAGTGCCAGCGGCGCCCCGGCGCGCGCCGGGCGTGGAGGAAAGCAGTTTTTGGGCCTTGTCGAGAAGTGAGAGCCTCGGATAGAATAGCCTTCAACGGTCGGCGGCGATAGGGCAGGTGGCGCGTCGACGAGTTCCGTGCCCGTAACGAGCCCGGCGCAGAGCCGCGAGTGGGTCGCGCCCGGCGGAGGTTGTACGGTTGCCGCGCAAAGACGGCGAGCCGATGAACGAGTGGATGGAGGCGGAAGCCCGCGTCGAGCGAGCCCATGACCTCTACGAGAAGGGGCGCTGGGCGGAATCCGCCGCGGAGCTCCAGGCCGCCATCGCCGTCAACCCCTACAACGCGTCCTGGCACTTCAACCTCGGCCTGGCCCTGGAAGCGCTGGAGGAGTACGCTCGCGCGTGCACCTCGTACCGCGCCGCGCTCGATCTGCTGCCGAACGACCTCGAGACCCTCAATTGCCTGGGCGTGAACCTGACGCGCCTCGGGCAGTACGCCGAGGCGCTGGACTGCTTCCGGCGCATCGAGCGGACCAACGCGTCGTACGAGCCGGCCTACTGCAACCGCATCGTCACCTATGCCGAGATGGGCCGCCACGACGAGGCCGAGGTGATGTTCTACCTCGCCCAGCACCTCAAGCCCGACTGCCCCCTGTGCTTCTACAACATCGGCAACAGCCTGTCGGCGAGGGGGCAGTACGACCGGGCGGTCTACTGCTGGCGGAAGGTCCTCGAGCTCGACCCGAAGCACCCCCACGCCAACGTCCGCATCGCCGAGGCCTACTGGGCCAAGGGCGACCTCGGCGCGGCCAGGGGCTGCTACGAGGCCGAACTCCGCGTCAACCCCGCCGACGCCGACGTCCTGGTGGACTTCGGCGACCTGCTCGGCGAGCTGGGGCGCTCGGGCCAGGCCGAGGAGATGTATCGCCGTGCCGTGCACCTGGTCCCGGACCACGCCTCGGGGCACTTCTGCCTGGGTGAGCTGGCGATGCGGCGCAAGCAGCCGGCGCTGGCCGAGCGGCACTTCCGGCGCGTCCTGGCCGCCGACGAGCAGTTCCCCGCCGTCCACGCCAAGCTGGCGGCGGCCCTGATCGCCCTCGGGCGCATCGAGGAGGCCGCCAAGCACCTCCTCGTCGAGGTGCGGCGCAGCGCCGACGACCCCGGCATGCTCCAGGAGCTCGCCCAGCTCCTGCTCCAGGCGCACTTGACCCGCCAGGCCAACGGCGTCCTGCGCCGGCTGGTCGAACTCGCCCCGGAAGACCCCTACGCCCGACACAACCTCGCCGTGAGCTTCCTGAAGCTCCAGCGGATCGACGAGGGCATCTACCACTGCCGCGAGGCGCTGCGGCTGAAGCCCGAGTACCCGCTGGCGCTGTACAACCTCGCGCTGGCCCACCTCCACAAGGGGCAGGTTCCCGACGCGCGCTGCTTCGCCGCCCAGGCCCTGCGCCTGGCGCCCCACGACGAGCACGTCCGCCGGCTGTCGCGCCGGCTGGGCGTCACCCGCTTCTGGGAGAGGCTCGGTGCGTGCTTGAAGCGCCGCGGCCGGGGGCGTAACATCCGGGACTGACCCGTCCGGCAGCCTTCGGCCCCCGGGCGGGCCGGAGTCCTGCACATGAGCGATCCCACCCGACCGGTCATCCTCGTCAGCGAGCCCCTCAACGAAGGTAGCCTGGCGTACCTCGCGGACCACGGCGAGCTTCGCCGGGCCACCCCGCAGACCGCCGCCGGGGCGATCGCCGAGGCCGACGCGCTGGTCGTGCGGACCTACACGCGGGTGGACGAGTCGCTGCTGGGGCGGGCCCCGCGCCTGAAGGTGGTCGGGCGCGCCGGCGTGGCGCTGGACAACATCGACGTGCCCGCCTGCCGCGCCCGGGGCGTCGCGGTCGTCCACACGCCCGAGGCCAACACCCTCGCCGTGGTGGACTACACCGTCCGCATGATCCTGGAGATGAACCGCCGCTTCTGGCCGATCAACGGCTACCTGAGCCCGCAGGACTTCCACGCCGCGCGCCAGCAGACCTTCGGGCGATTCCTCTCCGGCGCGACGCTGGGCATCGTCGGCTGCGGGCGGATCGGCAGCCGCGTCGGCCGAGCCGCCGTCGGCCTCGGCATGCACGTCCTCACCAACGACATCCTCGACATCCACGTGGACTACCCCGCCGAGGCCGTCGAAAAGCCCACCCTCTATGCCCGCAGCGACATCGTCACCCTCCACGTGCCCCTGACGGACCTCACCGAGGGCCTGATCCGCGCCGAGACGCTCGGGCAGTTCCGGCCCGGCGCGCAGCTCATCAACGCCGCGCGCGGCGCGTGCGTGGTCGCCGCGGACCTGGCCGAGGCCCTGCGGGACGGGCGGCTGTCGTTCGCCGCGATCGACTGCCACCACCCCGAGCCGCCGCCGGCGGACTACCCGCTGTTCGGCCTGGACAACGTGATCCTCACGCCTCACATCGCTGCGCGCGTGCCCGACGCCGTCCAGCGCATGTGCGACGTCGTCCGCGACGTCGTTGCCGTCCTCCAGGGCCGGGCACCGAAGTACCCGGCCCCGGCGGAGGAGGCCTAGCGCCCGGCCGCGGCGTCCGGGGTGACGCGAGGGCCCGGCGCCGGGGCAAGCAACTTGTTGCTGTATCCTGTTGACACCCCGGGCGCGGTTCCTATAATCGCACGCGATTGGCCGCCCACGGCGGCCCAAGGACTGTGTGTCTTTCCAGGAGTCTACAGGTGCGAGCCGTTCCCGCCCGCGTGCGTGGAAGGGCCTTGGTTCCAACCAATCTGGGAGATGTCATGGTAGCGCAGAGAAAACGGATTCTGGCGGCCGTGCTGGCCGTGCTGGCCCTCTGGACGCTGGCCCCCATCGCCGCGGCGCAGAACGTGGCGGCGGCCCCCACGCCGGCCGACGTGACCGGCGGGCAGAAGACCCCGGAGGAGAAGCTGGCCCGGCTGTGGGAGAACCTCATCCACTTCATCAAGATCGGCCAGACCGACGCCGCCAAGAGCTTCGGGCAGGCCGTCCTCGACCTCGGCGCCAAGCCCGCCGACATCTACCGCATGTCCGTCACGACGCCGGGGTCGCTCGTCGAGCTCGCCCGCGCGCGGAGCCTCGAGGGCATGAAGGACATCTGCGACGGGCTGCTCAAGCTCGTCGAGCAGGGCTACAAGGCCGTCCGCAGCGATCCCGCCGAGATCAAGAAGGCCATCGAGCTGCTGGGCGGGACCCAGCGCGCGTACCTCCGCGGGCGCGACCGGCTCATCGCCAGCGGCGAGTACGCCGTCCCGCAGCTCCTCCAGAAGCTCGAAGACCCCAAGATCACCAACGCGATGCGCGAGAAGATCATGCTCGTGCTGCCGCAGCTCGGCAAGGAAGCCGTCCTGCCGCTGGCCGCCGCCCTGCAGTCCAAGGGGCCCCACACGCGCCAGGTCGTCGCCAACACCCTCGGGCGGATCGAGTACCCCCACGCGCTGCCCCGGCTCAAGGAGCTCTACGACCGCAAGGACCTCCAGCCGCAGACCCGCCGGCTCCTTCGCGCCGCCCTCATCTCCTGCGAGGGCGGCGACGCCAAGGTCCTCGACAAGCCCCCCAGCCAGCTCTACTACGACCTGGCCCTGAGGTTCTACTACCGCGCCGAGTCGCTCCTGCCGGACCTCCGCACCGAGACCGCCAACGTCTGGTTCTGGAACGAGGAGCTCGGCGGGCTGATGTTCAAGCCCGTCCCCCGACCCATCTACTGCGACGTCTACGCCATGCGCTGCGCGAAGCTCGCGCTGAAGCACGACCCGAAGTTCTACCCCGCCGTGTCGCTCTGGCTGGCCGCCAACGTCAAACGTGAGGTCGACCTGCCCGCCGGCGCGACCGACCCCACCCGCGGGGCGCAGGAGCAGCCGGCGCGGTTCTACATGCTCTCCGCCGGCGCGAAGTACCAGCAGGACGTGCTGGCCCGCGCGCTGCGGGACCGGGACTGGCCGGTGGCCGTCAGCGCGATCGAGGCCCTCGGCCGCACCGCCGGCGCCGAGAGCCTCGTGCGCCCTGTCGCCGGCGGCGCCCAGCCGCTCGTCGAGGCCCTCACCAGCCCCAACCGGATCGTCCGCTACTGGGCGGCGGCCTCCCTCGCCACGGCGCTGCCCAAGAGGCGCTTCACCGGCCACCAGCTCGTCCTGCCCATCCTCAACGGGGCCCTGCGCCAGACCGGCAAGAAGGTCGCGCTGGTCGTCGCCGCCGACGAGGAACGCCGCAACGGGCTCAAGGACGTCGCGCGGGCCCTGGGCTACGAGGTCATGGACGCCCCCGATCCCGCCAAGGGCCTCGCCGACGCCCGCGCCGCCGGGGGGGCGGACGTGGCCGTTCTCGCCGCCGACCCGGACCCCATGGCCGGCGCGATGATGATCCGGCGCGACCCGCTGCTGGCGACGCTGCCGCTGGTGATCACCTCCCAGACGGAGCGGTTCCAGACCCTGGCCAAGAGCGACATGCGCGTCCGCCTGATCAGCCCGACCGCGGGCGACGCGGAGGTCGGCCGGGCCATCGGCGAGGTCGTCAAGGCCAGCGCGGGCATGCCCCTGACGCCCGAGCAGGCCACCGCGTGGGCCGTCCGCGCCGCCGCCGCGATTCGCCGGCTCGGCCTGACAGGCACGGCCGTCTATGACGTCTCGCGATGCCGCGGGGCGCTCCTGGCCGCGCTGGAAGACCCCCGCGCGCCGGTGAAGGTCGCCGCCCTCGGCGCCCTGGCGACCTTGCCCGGGCCCGAGGCCCAGCAGGGCATCGCCAAGGTCGCCCTCGACGGCACCGGCGACGAGCAGATCCGCCTGGTCGCCTTCCAGGCCCTCGGCGAGTCCGCCCGGCGCTTCGGCAACTCCCTCTCCGACGCGCAGGCCCAGGGCGTCGTCGACATCGTCGTCAAGGGCACCGGGGCGGTCCGCATGGCCGCCGCGGAGATCCTCGGGGCCTTGAGCCTGCCCAGCGAGATGATCAAGGACCTCATCCTCCAGACCAACTCCGGCAGCTAGCCCGGCCCCGTTTCGCCGTCCGCTGACCGGCCGTCGCGTGGCGCGGCGGCCGGCTTCTTGCGCACGCCGCGGCTCTCAGGCGTACCAGCCGCCTCCGGACGCCGGCCCGGCCGGCGACGCCGCGCCGCACCGTCGCCCGTCGCGCAGGGCCCAGACGCCCGTGGGGTACCACGACCCGGCTCCGCGCCGGTTGTGGCGGTGCAGCACGCACAGCGTCTGCATGCAGCGCCCGCCGTACTGCTCGCAGCGGACGCGATGGAGCAGGAACTCGCCCTTCGGGCCCAGCGGGCACGAGCCGTCCTCATCGCACTCGTAGCTACCGCGCACGAGGACGTGGTACTGGGGGCAGCCGATCTGGATGGGCTTCGTCCGGGCCATGCGCGGGCCTCTCCGTGGTCCTTATCGGACGATGTGGCCGCGGCGGTTTGGCGAATCGCAGCGCCCCGCCCCGAAGCCGCCCGCTGGGCCCGAAGGCATTCCTGGAGCGTCTGGAGAAGATGCTGGGGCGCGCCTTGGTGCCCAAGAAGCGCGGCCCCAAGCCGAAGGCGAAGGCCCAAGAAGCGTGAGTTTTGTATGATGTCCCCGTTT
>CAZXOC010000041.1:0-34985 GCA_964642165.1 uncultured Planctomycetaceae bacterium
GGTCCATCAGCTCGCGGATGCGGACGATCTCCTTGTCCATGTTCGGCACTTCGACGCCGATGGTGTCGCGCCCCGGCAGCGGCGAGACCACGCGGACGCCGGGCACGGCCAGCGCGCGCGCCACGTCCGTCGCCAGGTTCGAGACCTGCGAGACCTTCACGCCCGGCGCCAGCGACAGCTCGAAGAGCGTGATGACCGGGCCGGTCTGGTGGCCGACGACTTCGGCCGACACGTTGAAGTCATTGAGCGTCTGCTGGAGGACCAACCGCCGCTGGCGCGCGACGCCCTCTTGGGACTCGATGTACCCGCCGGTCGGCTCCTCGAGCAGGGCGCTGGAGGGCAGGTCGTAGGGGCGCTCGCCCCGGGCGCCCTTGCCCGAGCCGGCGGGCGCCCCGGCCGAACCGGCCGGCTTGTCGCGCTTGTCGGGCTTCTGCTTCGCCTTGCCCGGCAGGCGCAGGCGCTGGAGCAGTCCCGGCTCGTCGGGGCTGTCCTCCGGGTGGTCCCTCGCGCCCGGCGCGGCGGGTGTCTTCGATCGCGGCGGCGCCACCGGCGGCGCGGGGCGCACCACCGGGGTCGCGGCGGGCCTGGCCCGGCCGATCGGGCCCGCCACCGCCGGCGCCGCAGCGCCCTCGCGGCGCAGCGCCCCGACCAGCGAGGAGACGCGCCGGCGGCGCGCCCAGGCCCTTCGGCCGAGGCCCGGAAGCTGCATCACCAGCCGGTCCGCCGTCAGCATCACGCCCATGGCGAAGCAGACCAGCAGGATCACCCATCCGCCGACCGCCGCCAGCCGGGACAGCAGCAGCTCCCCCGCCGCGATGCCCAGGATGCCCGCCGAGCCCACAAGCGGGTCGCCGGCGCCGGAGGGATTCACCATGTAGATGCCCGCGCTGGTGACCACGACGAGCAGGGCCACGCCGAGGACCCGCCAGGGCAGATCCGTGATGCTCCCCCCGAAGGCCAGCAGGAACGCCGCGATGGTCACGAACAGCAGGGCCATGTACGCCCCCCCGCCCAGCCAGTACAGCAGCAGGTAGGCGACGTACGCCCCCACCACGCCGGCGACGTTGTCGACGGGGTCCTTCGGCGGCACCATGACCGGCGACGGCGGGTCCGTCGGCGAGTAGCTCAGCAGGCTGATCCACGCCAGCGCCGCCGCCCCGACGAGCACCAGCACGAGGCTGTACCGCCAGAACCTCCCGGCCCGCGCCGCCGATGGGGGGCCGGCGGCCTGCCGCGTGCCCTTCTGCTTTGCGTTCTTCGCCATCCGTTGCGTATCCTGCCTCCCGCCACCCGCCGGAAGGCGCCTTCCTTTGCCGCAGGCCCGGCCGCGCCCCCCTCGGCCGACGCCCGAGGAGTCAAACGCCCGTGTGCCCGAACCCGCCTTCGCCGCGTGCGGTGTCGTCGAGCGTCTCGACCTCGACCACCTCCGCCCGCGTCACCGGGGCGAGGACCATCTGGGCGATCCGCATGCCGCGCCGGACCGTGAAGTCCTCTCGGCCGACGTTGCCCAGGATCACGCAGACCTCGCCGCGGTAGTCGGCGTCGATCGTCCCCGGCGCGTTGGGCACGACGATGCCGTGCTTGCTGGCCAGCCCGCTACGGGGGCGGACCTGGGCCTCGTAGCCGACGGGCACGGCCAGGTGGAAGCCGCACGGGACCCGCGCCACGTCGCCCGGCGCGATCGTCACGTCCGACTCGCAGGCCGCACACAGGTCCATGCCCGAGGCGTGCTCGGACATGTACCGCGGCAGCGGCACGTCCTGGCAGCCGGCCCTGCGGCGGATCCTTATCCGTATCGGACGGGCCATCCGTTTCTCTCCAGCCCCAAGGGCGCCGCGGGCCGCCCGGGCCGTGCCCTCCGGGCGCCCGCCGGCCACCTCTCGCCGTTACGTTTTGAGCCCAAAAGCTTTATAAAAACACCTCATCCTGCACGCGACGCCACGCCGCCGCCGCCCGTTGTCGCTCGCCGTCCCACAGCCACGGCGGCTGCCACATGCCGCCCAGCAGCAGCCCCCGCCGCCCGTCGTACGGACTGAGCGCACGGCGGAAGTAGTCGTCCAGCGGCTCGTCCTTCGGCCGCGGCAGCGTCCCCACGTGCACCAGCCCCAGGCGAGCGAGCTTCCTCATCTCGCCGAGCCAGTCGCCGGCCGTCGTCCAGTTCAGCCCGCGAAGCAGCGGGATCTCGGCGTAGGCCTCGTGCAGGTGCAGCCCCTCGGCTCTCCCGGTGCCCTCCCAGCCGCCGCAGTAGTGGTACCACCCGCCGCCGAGCTGCTCGAACGCCCGGCGCTCGTACGGCTGGATGAACTCGCGGTAGGCCTCGGGGCTGACGAGGATGTCGCTGTCGCCGCACATCCGAACGGCTCCGGCCTCCATCCAGACGCTCACGGCGTTGCCGGGCCCGCCGGGCACCTCGCCGGCGATTCGCTTGCAGAGCTTCGTGACCTTCACGTACACGTCCGCGCACAGGCCCATCAGGTGATGGACGAAGCCGGCGTCCTCGTAGAGGTCGAGGAAGATGTCGTGCCCGCGCGTCATGGCGGCGATGTCGAACGGGCCCTGCTGGTCGCAGTGGTAGACGCTGACGAGCCCCCCCAGCCCGCGGCGCCGCAGGGCCTCGACGTGGTGCTCCATGTGCTCGACGACGCGCCGCAGGACGCCCAGGCCCGAGACGTCCTCGGGCACCTCGAAGACGGCTAGCTCCTCCTTCGGCACGTACTTCGTGATGACGCTGCGGTTCTCGCCCGTGACGCGCCACTCGGCGCCGAAGACGGTCTGGCAGTTGATCGTGCCGAGGTCGGCCCGCACGCCGGGCACGTAGTCGCTGTCCGTGCAGATCCGCGGCAGGGCCACCTCCTTGAGCTGCATGAAGAGGCTCTTGCCGGGGTCGTGGAAGCGCTCGAGCCAGTCGAAGCTCGGCCAGTCGGCCGCCTCCCGCGGCGGCGGGGCGCCGAAGATGATCGGCAGGTAGTCCGTCTCGCGCCCGGCCATCACGTCGGCGTGGCGTCGCTTGGCCGCGGCGATCCGTTCGGGCCTGGCGCGCTCGGCGATCATCTCGCAGACGCGGTCCAGGAGGCCCCCCACGTCGTGCGGCATCTCAAGTGCCCTCCCTGGCGGCGGCCTCCAGCAGGCGGACGATCTCCTCGGCAAGCTCCCGCTTGCCGCGCCGCCCCCACGGCAGGACGACGCCTTGTCGCGACAGGATGCAGGCGTCGCTGTCGGGCGCCTCCATGGCGGCTGGAGGGTTGACGACGACGAAGTCGGCGCCCTTGGCGGCCATCTCCGCGCGGGCCTTCGCCTCGGCCTCGGCACGCGGCGGGGGCTCCACGGCGAACGCGACGACCACCTGTCCCGCCCGCCTGGCCTTCGCCACGCCCGCCAGGACGTCCTCCGTCGGCACGAGGCGCAGCGCCACCGGCCCGCCGCGGCGAGCGATCTTGCCCTCGAACCGCCGCTCGGGGCGGAAGTCCCCCACCGCCGCCGTCATGACCAGCGCGTCGCAGGTTGCGAACCGCGTCTCCAGGGCGGCTTTCAGCTCGGCCACCGACACGAACCGGACCACCTCGCAGCCGCCGGGCGGCTCCAGGGCGACCGGCCCGCTCAGCAGCGTCACGTCGTGCCCGGCCCGGGCGGCCGCCGCCGCCACCGCATACCCCATCCGCCCGCTCGATGCATTCGTGATGAACCGAACGTCGTCGATCGGCTCCCGCGTGGGCCCGGCGGTGACGAGGATTCGCATGGGGGCACCGTAGCCAATAGCGCCGGCGAGCGGAAAGGGAAAACGCCGGCCGGGAGCGGGCGAGCTACTGCTTCAGGATCCCGATGGCGGCGTCAAGAATCGCCTCCGGCTCGGCCATGCGCCCCGGGCCGATGGTGCCGCAGGCGAGGCGCCCCTCGGCGGGGCCGACGACGTGGACGCCCCACTCGCGGAGGCGGGCCAGGTTCGCCCGGGTGGGCGCGGCCAGCCACATGCGCGTGTTCATGGCCGGGGCGACGAGGATCGGGCAGGCGCCGTGGGCGCTGAGGGCCAGCGCGGAGACCAGGTCGTCGGCGATGCCGGCGGACATCTTCGCCAGGATGTTCGCCGTGGCGGGCGCGACGATCGCCAGGTCGGCGCGCTCCGTGAGCGAGATATGGTGGCTGGAGTGGTCCTCGCTCGACTGCCAGAGGCTGCCGTAGACGCGGCGGCCGGTCAGGGCCTGGAACGTCACCGGGCCCACGAAACGCTGGGCGGCGTCGGTCATGGCCGCCGTGACGGACGCCCCGGCCTGGACGAGCTTGCTGGCGAGGTCGGCGGCCTTGTAGCAGGCGATGCCGCCGGTGACACAGAGGAGCACCTCTCGGCCGGCGAGCGGCCGATCCGCGGCGTCGGGGCTCGGCGGGGTCTCGGTCATGGGTGCGACTGGCCGCGGCGACGGCGCGACGGCCGGGGCGCTACTTCAACAGCTCGTCCGGGGCGGGGATGTCGGACTTCTCGTAGTCGATGGCGATCTTGTCCTCCAGGACTTCCTGGATCGCCACCTCCATGTCCGTCATGCCCCGCTGGCGCTCGACGAGCGGCTTGGCGCCTTGCATCAGCTCGACGATCCGCTTCTGGACCAAGGCGGTGAGCTTGAACTTCCCGCCGACCTTGTTGACGATCTCCTCGCTCTTCAGTGCTTCGATCATGCGTTTGCGGACTCCTGCTCCACGATGCCGACCACCTGCCGGACGGCGGCCGCCAGATCGTCGTTGACCACACAGTGATTATACACGCCGCTCTGTCGGGCGGTTCGGATCTCGTTGTCGGCCTGGGCCAGTCGCGCCGCGGCCGCCTCGGCACCTTCCGTGCCCCGCCCGCCGAGACGCCGCGCGAGCTCGTCGGGGCTGGGCGGCAGGATGAGGACGAAGCTCGCGTCGGGCACCTTCCGGTGCACCTGGAGTCCGCCCTGAACGTCAATTTCCAGGAGGACGGTCTTTCCCTCGGCGACGGCGCGGCGCACCGGCGCGGCGGGCGTGCCGTACCGCGCCCCGAAGACCTCCGCCCACTCCAGCAGCTCCTCGTTGCGGATCATCCGGTCGAACGTCTCGTCGTCGACGAAGAGGTACTCCCGCCCGTCCCGTTCGCCCGGGCGGGGCGCTCGGGTCGTGGCCGAAATGCTGAACATCGCGCCCGTCCGGCGCAGCACCTCGTGCATGATGCTGCTCTTTCCCACGCCCGACGGGCCGGTGATCACGACGAGCTTGCCCTTGGCCATAGTGGTCGCCGCCGAGCGGCCGCCGGGCCGCCCCCACGCGCTGCCGCGTGCTACTCCACGTTCTGCACCTGTTCCTTGATCCGGTCGATGGCGGTCTTGATGTCCACCACGCGGCGGGCGATCTCGCCGCTGTTGGCCTTCGAGGCGATCGTGTTGGCCTCACGCAGCATCTCCTGCGTGATGAAGTCCAGCTTGCGCCCCGTCGGCTCGTTCCGCGGGACGGTCTGGCGGAACTGCCCCAGGTGACCGGTCAGGCGCGTGATCTCCTCGGCGACGTCGCTCCGCTCGGCGAAAATCGCCACCTCGCGGGCCAACTGGTCCTGGTCGATGGTGACGTTGCCCTCCCGCGTGAGCTGCTCGACGCGCTCGGCGAGGCGCTGTCGGTAGTCCTCAACGACCTGGGGCGCGGCCTCGGAAACGGCGGCCAGCTCCTTCTCGATCGCGTCGCAGTTGGCCAGCAGGTCGGCCTGGATGGTGCGGCCCTCCTCTTCGCGCATGGCCACCAGCGCGGCCAGCGCCTCGTCGATGAGCGCCAGCAGGCCCTCCCGGGTCCTCTCCAGCAGCTCCTGGGGCGAAGGCGGCTCGCAGACGCCCGGCAGCGTCGACAGCGTCGCCAGGTCGATCCGCAGCCCCGCCTCGCCCTCCGCCTCCAGCTCGCGAAGCTGCCGGAGGTAGTGGCCCAGGGCCGTCGTGTTGATGCGTCCCACGGCCTGGTCCTCCGGCAGGCGCATCTGCACGTTCAGCGTGATCGTGCCGCGCGAGAGGCGCGCGCGAAGCCGCTTGTCGGCGTCGGCTTCCATCTGCGAGAGGCCGTCGGGCAGGCGGATGACGCCCTTGAGGTAGCGGTTGTTGACGGAGCGGGCCTCGACGGCGTACCGCACGCCCTCGACCTCCGCGGCCGCCGCGCCAAAGCCCGTCATGGATCGAAGCATGGCGTTCCTCAGCCGGTCAGTTCTTCGCCGGCGCCGAAGCGGGCCCACCCGGCGCCCCCAGCACGCCGCCGGGCGCGTTGGCGTCGGCCGGACGCGAGCTCGGCTTCGGCAATTGGTTCGCGTCGGCCGGCGGGTAGTTCCCGACGGCGACTTCCGACTCGTCCCAATTCTGCCGGTACGCCCTGGCCTTGAGGACCATTCCCGGCTCGACGAGGACCGCCCTGCGCGGGCTGTAGAGCGTCGATTTCTCGTCGGGGTCCTTGCCGTTGATGGTGTAGTAGATCAGCGAGCCCCGCGTCATGCAGGAGATGCGCACCTCAGACCGCTCGGAGATCGGCCCCGGCTCGGGCAGGAACGTCGGCGTGAAGACCTCCTTGGGGGCCGGACGGTACACCAGGCTCGTGGCCACGGCCAGCACCAGGAACAGGCCCGTCAGCACGATCGTCACCCACGTGAACACGTCGCCGGTCCTCGTGCCGAACGCGCTGGAGCCCATGCCGCCGAAGGCCGCCCCCAGGCCCCCGCCCCGGCCCTTCTGAAGCAGCACCACCACGATCAGAAGGAAGCAGATCACCAGGAACAACGCACCGAGAAAGATGTCCCAAAAGCCCATTCGCCGTTTCTCCAAGAGCCGCACGCCGCGGCGGCGGGGTCGGCTCGACCTGTCCGCAGTTCGAACTACTTGCCCACCTCAACGCCGGCGTGGACGATGGCCGAAAAGTCGTCCACCTTCAGGCTCGCGCCGCCGACGAGGGCACCGTCGATGTCCGGCTGCGCGAGCAGCTCGGCGGCGTTGGCCGGCTTGACCGACCCGCCGTACTGGATCCGCGTCGCCTCGGCGACAGCCGAGTCGTACTTCTCCCCCAGCATGCCCCGGACCATCGCGTGGACGTGCTGGGCCTGGTCGGGCGTCGCCGTCACGCCGGTGCCGATCGCCCAGACGGGCTCGTAGGCGATCGTCACGTCCGCCATGGCGTCGGCGGGCACGCCCTCCAGCCCGATCTTCACCTGCCGGCCCACGACCTCGAGGGTCTGCTCGGCCTGGCGCTGCTCCAGCAGCTCGCCGACGCAGAGGATCACGTCCAGGCCGTCGCCGAGGGCCTTGATGACCTTGCGGTTGATCAGCTCGTCGCTCTCGCCGATGACGTGCCGGCGCTCGCTGTGGCCGAGGATGGCCGTCCGCACGCCCACGTCTCGGAGCATCTCGCCGGAGGTCTCCCCCGTGAACGCGCCGTTGTCCTCGTAGAACATGTTCTGGGCCACGAGGTCGATGCGGCTGCCGGCGAGGGCCTCGCCCACCGCGGCCAGGTAGACGAACGGCGGCGCGACGCCGAGGTCCACGGCCTCGACCGCGCCGATCGCGTCCTTCAGCCCGCCGGCCAGCGCCACGGCGCCGTCGCGCGACGTGTTCATCTTCCAGTTCCCGGCGATGAATAGCTTCCTGCTCATGCTGCCTCCCTCAGGCGTTCCGTCTCTCGATCGTCTCGTGTTTCCCGGCGTCGGCGCCCGCCCGGTGGGTCCCGGGCGCCGCCCGCGCCGTCAGATTGGCTCGGCCGCCCGGGGGAAGCTGCCGAGGACGTGCATCTCGCCGCAGTGGTCTCGGGCCTCCGCCAGGGCCTCCGCGAAGTTCGGGTTCTCGCAGTGCCCCTCGGCATCGACGAAGAAGTAGTACTCCCAATTCCGGCGCCGCGACGGGCGCGAGTCGATGTTCGTCAGGTTGATCTCGTGGCGGCTGAAGACGTTCAGCACGTCCACCAGCGCCCCCGAGCGGTGGGCCGTCGAGAACATCAGCGCCGTCTTGTCGCTTCCCGTGCGCTTGGCCGGGTCGCTGCCGATGAGGAAGAACCGCGTCATGTTGTTGGGGGTGTCCTCGATGTTGGCGAAGACGATCTTCAGCCCGTACAGCTCCGCGGCGAGGTCCGACCCGATGGCCGCCAGGTCGGGCTGCTCGGCGGCCATCTCCGCCGCCCGGCTCGAACTCGCCACCGGGATCAGCTCCACCTTCTGGAGGCTCGTGGAGAGCCAGTTGCGGCACTGGGCGAAGATGTCCGGCTTGGACGCGACGCAGCGGATCTCCTCGGGCGGGCAGTTGGCCAGGAGGTTGTGGTGGATCTCGACGATCACCTCGCCGCAGATGTACACCGGCGCCTCGATGAAGCAGTCCAGCGTGTCGACCACCCCCCCGCCGGAGGAGTTCTCGATCGGCACGAGCCCCAGGTCGCAATGCCCCCGGGCAACCTCGTCGAAGACGGCCCGGATGTCCGCCATCGGGCGATACTCGACCGACGAGCCGAACTTCCGCTGGGCGGCCAGGTGCGAGAACGTGCCCCTCGGGCCCAGGTAGCCGATCCGCAGCGGCTTCTCCAGCGCGAACGAGCCGCTCATCAGCTCGCGGTAGATCGCCTGGAGCGTCTGCTGCGGCAGGGGCCCGCTGTTCAGCTCGGCGATGCGCTTCAGCACGGCCGACTCGCGGTCCGGCGCGTAGATCGGCGTGCCGTCGGCCCGCTTGGCCTTGCCGACGCGCACCACCACGCCGGCCCGCTTGTTGAGCAGGTCGACGATCTCCTGGTCCAGCCCGTCGATCTCGCGCCGCAGCGCCGCGAGGTCCGCCGCCCCCGGCTCGCCGTGGCTTGTATCATCCGTCATTGCGTGACCTTCCCGCGGTCGGCGCACAAGCCACCTGCCCGCGAAGAGTCCGGCCTTTGTACCTGTCGCCGCCAGAGGGGTCAAGCTGTTTTTGCCGGGCGCGGGCCGTGAGCTGCCAACAGGGCCCCGTGGCGGGCCTCACAGCAGGTTCATGGGGTCCACGTCGGCGATGACTTCGGCCTTGACGTCGCGGGCGAGCTGCTCCATCCGCCCGGCGAGGGCCTTCTGCACGAGCCCGGGGCGGTCCGCGGCGAGGAGCACCTGGAAGCGGAACTGGCCGCGGATCTTGAAGACGCCGGCCTCGGTCGGGGCCCAGAGGCTCACGCCGGGCGGCGCGTGCTTGCGAAGGGTCTGGAAGAGGACCTGGGCGCCTTGCTGGGCGCGGTCGGGCTTGGCGTGTCGCACGAGGAACCGCACCAGGCGGGAGAACGGCGGCAGGTGCGCGTCCTGGCGCAGCGGCAGCTCCCAATCGGCGAAACCGGCGTAGTCGTGCGTCGCGGCGAAGCGGATGCTCGGCTCGTCGGCGTGCAGCGTCTGGACGACCACCTCACCGGGCACCTCGGCGCGTCCGGCGCGACCGGCGACCTGCACGATGAGCTGGAACGTCCGTTCGGAGGCGCGGAAGTCGGGGATGGTCAGCGACGTATCGGCGGAGATCACGCCCACCAGCGAGACGCGGGGGAAGTCGAGCCCCTTGGCGACCATCTGCGTGCCGAGCAGGACGTCCAGCTCGCCGGCGGCGAAGGCATCGAAGACCTGCCGGAACTGGCGCGGGGAGCTCATCGTGTCGCTGTCCATGCGGGCGACGGCGGCCTCCGGAAACTTCCGCGCCAGCTCGCCCTCGATCCGCTGGATGCCCAGCCCGAACAGCAGCAGCTTGCCCCCGCAGGCAGGGCAGCGCTCCGGCAGCGACGCCGTCTCCCGGCAGTAGTGGCACATCACCAACTGCGTGGCGCGGTGGAAGACCATCGGGCGCGTGCAGTTCTCGCACTCGTACTGCCAGCGGCACTTGGGGCAGAAGACGTAGCTGGCGTAACCGCGGCGGTTGAGCAGGAGGATGATCTGCTCGCGGCGGTCGAGGGCGGCGGCAATCCGGTGCGTCAGCGTCGCGCCGATCAGCTCGATGCGCCCCGAGGCCAGGTCCTTCCGCAGCTCGATGATCTGGAGCTTCGGCAGCGGCAGCCCGCGGACGCGCCGCGGCAGCTCCAGCAGGTCGTAGCGGCCGCGCTGCGCGTTGCGCATCGATTCGAGCGACGGCGTCGCCGAGCCGAGCAGCGCCGGGATCTCCGCCAGGTGCGCCCGCTGGACGGCCACGTCGCGCCCGTGGTAGCGGGGGACGTTGTCCTGCTTGTAGGACGGCTCGTGCTCCTCGTCGATGACGATCAGTCCGAGCCGCCTCGCCGGGGCGAAGACGGCGCTGCGGGGCCCGACGACGACGGAGGCGTAGCCGTCGCGGATCTGTTGGTAGGCGAAGGCCCGCTCCGGGTCGGACAGCCCGCTGTGCAGCACGGCGACGCGGGGCAGGCGGCGAAGCAGCCGGTGAAGCGTCTGCGTGGCCAGGGCGATCTCGGGCACGAGCAGGAGGGCCTGTCGGCCGGCCTGGATCACGCGGCGAATGGCGCGGACGTAGACCTCGGTCTTGCCGCTGCCGGTGACGCCGTGCAGCAGCGTCGCGGAGAAGCCCTGCGCATCGAGCTTGAGCGTCAGGGCGTCCAGGACGCCCTGCTGGTCGGCATTGAGCTCGAACGGGTCGGGCTCGACGGCGTCGGCGAGCCGCCCCAGCGTGACGCGGCGCGACTCCAGGGCGATCAGCTCGCGGCGCGCCAGGCGGCGGATCGTGTCGCGCGACGCGCCGCGCTGCCGCAGCGCCCCGACGGGAAGGCACGCCAGACCCTGCTTGCGCGCCTCGGCCAGCTCGTCGAGCACCTGCCGCTGCCGCGGGCCCAGCGACGCGGGCCAGTCCGCGCGGTCCTTCGTCAGGCGGGCGACGGCCTCGCGGCGCGGCGGGCGCGAGCCCACGGCGGACGGGACCATCGCCGCCAGGACCATCCCCAGCGGCGCCAGGTAGTAGTCGCGGATCCAGCGGGCGAGGCGCCAGAGCGGCTCGTCGAGCTGCGGCTCGCGGTCGAGCAGCTCGCCGACACACTTCAGCGGGTGCGGGCCGGGCTGCCGCAGCGGCTCGACCACGAACCCCACCGTCGGGCGGTTGCCCCGCCCGAACGGCACGCGGACGCGCTGCCCGACGGCCGGGGCGCCCAAGGCGTCCGGCCAGAGGTAGTCGAACGCCCGCCAGACGTTGGCCGCCACGGCCAGCGAGACCACGCGGGCGCCCGGGGCGGGCCGGACCGCCGCGCCCCCCTCGCCCAACGGCGCCGCCTCGGGGGCGGGTTCTTCGAAGAGCTTCGCCACCCGTGCATGGTAGCCGGGCCCCCGCGCGGGAAGAAGGGCAAAGGGCGCCCGAACGCCCGCGGCAGGTGCCCCGTCCGCCGCGGGCGCCGGGCGCCAAGTTCCCCGGAAGACATTTGCCATGACCCCGGCGGCTCGATAGTCTGGTACGGGCGCGCCGCAGGCCGCGGCGCCAAAGCCGGGAGAGCGCGCCGATGCCAGACGCACCAACCGAGCGGCCGGCCCGTGCCGCCGATGCGGACGAGAACGTCGCCCAGAGCCGGGTGCTCGTCGTGGACGACAATGCCCAGAACCTCGAGCTGCTGGTGGCGTACCTGGACGGCCTCGACTGCGAGGTGGCCACCGCCGTCGACGGCGTCGACGCCCTCGGCAAGATCCAGGAGGACCCGCCGGACCTGATCCTGCTGGACATCATGATGCCGCGGATGAGCGGCTTCGAGGTCTGCCGGAAGGTCAAGACCGACCCCACCACGCGGGACATCCCGGTGATCATGGTCACGGCGCTGAACGAGCTGGGGGACATCGAGCGGGGCGTGGAAAGCGGCACGGACGACTTCATCACCAAACCGGTCAACCGCCTGGAGCTGGTCACGCGGGTCAGGAGCCTGCTTCGCGTCCGGCACCTCAAGGGCGAGCTGGACCGCACGCTGGCCTACCTCAACAGCGTGGAATCCGACCGGGAGGAAGAGAGCCCGGAACCTTGAGGAGCGCCCGGCGTCGCATCGATCACGGCCGCGGCCCCCGGCCCCCCGGCCCGGCAGGGAGGAGCACGATGAGAACGTCCACACCCCTTGCGTTCCTGCTGGCGGCCGCCCTCCTGGCGACGGGCGGCATGGCGGTGCCGCCGGCGGAGGCCTCGCCGAAGCCGATGGCCGTCGCCGAGCGGACGCTGGCGCCGGGCGGGGTGGTCGTGGCCAGGCTGGCAAACGGGCTGACGGTCATCGTCAAGCCGACGCGCAGCGCCCCCGTCGTGTGCGTGCGGGCGTACGTCCGCGCCGGCGGGATCTACGAGGGCGAGTACCTCGGCTGCGGCATCAGCCATCTCTGCGAGCACCTGGTCGCCAAGGGCGCGCTGAGCGCCGACGACCCGCGCGGCGACGCGGGGAAGATCGGGCAGACGCGCACGATCGTCTCCGACATCGGGGGGCAGTCCAACGCCTCAACGGGGCTGGCCTGGACGCAGTACTACATCTCCGCCGCGGCCGGAAAGGCCCACGACTGCATCGACCTGATCGCGGGATGGATGGCCCGCGCCGCCATCGAGCCCGAGGACTTCCGGCGAGAGCACGGCGTGGTGCAGCGGGAGCTGGAGCTGGGCAAGGACGACCCCGACCGGCAGATGTGGTACGCCCACGCAGCGGCGGCCTTCGGCACGCACCCGGCCGCCGTGCCGGTCATCGGCTACAAGAAGCCGCTCCAGGAACTCACGCTGGAGGACGTGCGCCGGTACCACCGCCGGATGTACGTGCCGGACAACATGGTCTTCGTGGTGGTCGGCGACGTGGACGCCGAGGCGGCCCTGGGCCGCACGCGCAAGGCGTTTGCGGGCTTCGCCCGCGGGCGCGTGGCGGACCTGTCGCTGCCAGAGATCCGCCCGCTATCGGGCGTGATCCGAACCGTCCGCCCGCATGCCGATCTCAAGGAATCCCTCCAGGAAATCAGCTTCCAGAGCATCCCCCTGCTGCACGAGGACCTCTACGCCCTCGACGTGCTGGGCACGATCCTCGGCAGCGGCGAGACCAGCCGCCTGAACTCGAAGGTCCGCCGGCAGCGGCGCCTCGTCACGAGCATCTCGTGCGGCAGTTGGACGCCCAGTTGGGGCAAGGGCATCTTCACCATCTCCTTCCGCGCCGCGCCGGACAAGGCCGACGCCGCCGAAAAGGCCGTCCTCGACGAGCTGCGCGGCGTCGTCGCGAAGGGCGTCACCGCCGCCGAGCTGGCCCGCGCGAAACGCCAGATGGCCGCCGACTTCGTCTACGCCCAGCAGTCGGTCGAGTCCGTCTCCCGCCGGCTCGGCACCGACTACCTGACGACGGGCGACGTGAGCTTCTCCCGGAACTACACGAAGCGCGTCCAGGCCGTCACCGCCGACCAGGTCCACCGGATGGCCCGCAAGTACCTCACGTTCGACCGGATGGTGATCACGCGGCTGGTGCCGCCGGAGAAGTTCGCGGCGACGGCCGCCGTCGGGAAGGTCGGCGCCGGCTCCGTCACCCGCACCTTCCGCCTGCGCAACGGGCTGCGCGTGGTCCTGCACGCGACGGACTCCGTCGAGCTGGCGGCCATGGCCTTCGCCACCAAGGGCGGGCTGCTGGCGGAGGACCAGGAGACCAACGGGCTGGGCAGCCTGATGGCCACCCTGAGCACGAAGGGGGCCGGGGAACGTTCGGCCGAGGAGATCGCCGAGTTCTTCGCCCGCGCCGGGGGCAGCATCTCCGGGAGCTGCGGGAACAACACGATGTACTGGCAGGCCTCGTGCCTCGACGACAGCTTCGAGCCGGCGCTGGCGATCTTCGCGGACGTCATCCAGCGCCCGAGCTTCCCCGAGAAGGAGCTGGAGATCCTCCGCCCGATGCACCTGGCGGCCATCGACCGGATCGAGCAGGACTGGTTCTCGGAGCTGATGCGGCACTTCCGCGGCGAGTTCTTCGGGGACGCGCCGTACGCGATGCTCTCGCCGGGTCGGAGGAAGGTGGTCCAGGCCGCCACGGTCAAGGACCTCGCGGCGCACCACAAGACGTACGTTCGGGGCGGCAACAGCGTGCTGGCGATCTTCGGGCACTTCGACGCCGCGGCGGCGGAGAAGCGCATCCGCCGGCTCTTCGAGCCGCTGCCGGGCGGGCACGTGAACCTGGTGATCCCGCCGGCCAGGACGGTCCGACGCTCCGGCGAGACGCACGTGCTGACGACGCAGAAGAAGGTCGCCGGCGTCATCGTCGCCGCACCCGGCATGAAGGTGGACAACCTCGAGGATCGCTTCGCCATCACCGTGCTGGACACGATCATCAGCGGCTATCGGCTCCCGGGCGGGTGGCTGCACAACGAGCTCCGCGGCAAGCAGCTCGTCTACGTGGTCCACGCGTACAACTGGATGGGGCTCGCGCCGGGCGCGTTCATCGTCTACGCCGCCGGGCAGCCGGAAAAGGCCCCCGAAGTGGTTCGCATCATCCGGCGCAACCTGCGTCGGGCCGCCGGGTACACGCCGACGCAGAAGGAGATCGACAAGGCCGTCAACACGATCCTGACGGCCGACCTGCTCGGCAACCAGTCGATGGCGTCGCTGGCGATGTCGGCGGCATTGGACGAGCTGTACGGCTTCGGGCACGACTTCCGCAGCAAGCTGGAGGGCCACTACGCCCGCGTCACCCCCGCCGACGTGGCGCGCGTGGCGAGGAAGTACCTCTCCGGCGGCTGCGTCACCGTGGTCGCCACGCCCAAGCCGGAGTTGATGAAACGAGCAGGCAAACCCAAGCGGCGCCCGCCGGCGTCGGCCCCGAGCCGGCCAGCGGACGCACCAGCGAGAGACGCACCATGACGGAGAACGACCAGGCGGCGGACCTGCTGGCCCTGTCCGTGCGGGATTTCGCCGCGGCGACGGCGGCGAAGCAGTCCACGCCGGGAGGCGGCAGCGTCGCGGGCGTCGTCGGGGCGCTCGCCGTGGCGCTCGGCGAGATGGCCCTGAACTTCACGAAGGGCAAGAAGAAGTTCGCCGAGCACGAGGCGACGTACGAGCACGTCTCGGGGCGGCTCGGACGCGCCCGCGAGATGTTCGAGCAACTGGTGGCCGACGACGTGGCCGCCTTCCGGAACTACCAGCAGGCCATGCGGATGGACGACTCGCCCGAGAAGGCCGAGGCCATGCAGATCGCCACCGCCGCGGCCATCGCCGTGCCGCGCGAGGCCGCCAAACTCGCCCTGGCCGTCCTGGGCGACCTGCGCGAGCTGGGCGACAAGTGCAACCCCTGGCTGGTGAGCGACCTGGTCGCCGCCGCGGCGCTGGCCGAGGCCACCTGCCGCCTGAGCGACTACAACGTGCGGATCAACGTCGGTCAGGTGGACGATGCGGCCGCGGCCGCCGACCTGCGCGCGGGCTCGGCCGGCGACCTGGCCCGCGCCGTCGCGCTGCGGGAGGAGATCGAGCAGGCCGTCCGGGACCATCTGCCGTAGGCGACGCGGGCATCATGGCCAAGGACTACAACATCACGAAGACGACCGGGCGCTGTGCCGCGTGCGAGAAGGAGATGGCCCCGGGCGAGGAGTTCGTCGCGACGGTTCGCCCCGCGCCCGACGACGCCGAGGAGGAGTTCGCCCGGCGGGACTACTGCCCGGGCTGCTGGAGCGACGCCAAGGCGAAGGCCGAGGCCGACCCGGACGTCCTCGGCATCTGGCGCAGCCGCGTGCCCCGGCCGAAGGAAAAGAGGCGCACCTTCGTTGACGACGAGGTGCTGATCAGCTTCTTCGAGCGGCTGGAGGGCTCCGACGAGCCCGCGCGCGTACAGTTCCGTTTCGTCCTGGCGCTCATCCTGATGCGCAAGAGGCTGCTCGTGTACGACGGCTCCGAGCCGACCGGCGACGGGCAGGACGTCTGGACCATGCACGTCAGGGGCTCTGACCAGTCGTGCCAGGTGATCGACCCGCACGTGGAGGAGGAGCAGATCCACCAGGTCAGCCGCCAGCTCGGCGAGATCCTGGAGGCCGACCTGTGAGGCGCGCGGGCGCAGCGATCCCGGGAGTCCTCATTCCGCTGCTGCTGGCGGCAGCGGGGTGCCGGCCGTGTCCGGAGACGGTCGTCTCGCTGCACGAGCTGGTGGCGGAGTACAACGCCAACGCCGACGCCGTGCCGCGCCTCTGGGCGCGGGCGGACATGTCGGTGACGATCGACGTGAAGGACGCCCTGCCCTTCACGTGGCGCAGCGGCGGGCCGACCTGCCTGCTGCTGCTGGCCAAGGGCAAGGACCGCCTCGGGGCGCACGACTTCGCGCTGCTGGGGCGGGAGACGGCCGCCGTGGTGCTCTTCCGCATCGGCAGCAGCGCCGAGCAGGGCGTGTACTACTTCTGGTTCCAATTCGGCGACCGCGCCGGGGCGTGGTACGGCCTCCACGACGCCGCCCTGCCCCGCAGCGGGCGCCTGCCGATCGACCCGATGCAACTGCTCAGCGTGCTGGGCGTCTGCCCCCTGCCGGACGAGCCGGGCCGACTGCCCGCCGTCGCGCTGGGCATGCAGAACACGCCGGGGGACTGCGCCTACGTCGTGGCGGTCGTCGACCGCCCGCGCGGCGCCCGGCACATGCACTTCCGCCGCGAAGTCTACTTCCGCTGGAGCGACACCGAGCCCCGCCGGCCGTACCAGGTGAACCTGTTCGATGCCGCCGGCCGGCGGGTCATGACGGCCCGGCTGAAGCGCTATCGCCCCATCGACGTGTCGGAGCTGGACGACCCGCCGGACGTCGAGCCCGTCATGCCGACGGACATCGAGATCGTCGCCAACCGCTTCGGCTCGCTGCCGACGTCCGTCCGGCGGATCCACCTGGTGCTGTCGGAGATGACCGCCGCGGACAAGTGGGACCGCTCCGTGTGCCGCTTCGACCCGCCCGACGGCATCGTGCCGGTCCGTGTGGACCGCGCCGTCGGGGGCGCCCGCGCCGGGAAGCCCAAGGGAGGGCCGAGCAAGTGAGCCTGCCCCGGGCGCTCTGTCTTGTCGTGGCGTTCGGCGCGGCGTGCCCGGCGACGGGCGCGGGCGCCGGCAACGGCGTGAGGATCCTCACCGGGTCGGACGACGCGGTCTGGCTGATCCGCCCCGAGACCGGGCAGAGGGCCTTCGACCTGGCCGTCCGCAAGGCCGACGGGGACTGGCAGTGGGTGCACAAGGCCCTGGTGGGTCGTCCGGCGCGGGCCGCCGCCACGCCGGGGCGCCTCCACGTCCTGTTCGCCGCGCCGGTGCGGCACGTGATCTTCGAGCGGGAGACGGGCGACCTGAGCACGGCCCTGAGCCCGGACCTGCCTCTCTGGCCGCTGCTGGCGGCGCCCGCGGCGGTGTGCGAAGCGACCGACCCGAACCACCCCGCGGCCCAAGGGGTGGCGGCGGTGGTGCCGCGCCCGATCGGCTTGGCGACGACGAAGCCCGCGACGTCCCGGGCCGCCACGCAGGTCGCGATCGCGACGGCGCCGGCCGCCACGGCCGGGTCCCAGCCGGCCACCAGGCCGTGCGACCTCGGCATCTTCCGGAGGATCGGCGCGGAGTGGACGCACCTGGGCGACTGGGCGAACGTCCTGCTCGCCTCAGACAGCCGCGTCCTCGCCGCGTCCGTGGAAGGGTCGATCTACGTACTGCTCTCCCGCCCGTCGGGCGGGGCCAACCGCCTCGGCCGCTGGGACGGGCGCGAGGTGCGCGAGGTGGCGCTGGACGGCCCGGCCGCCGCCCGACCCGCCGTTGGCATGCTCGCCGTGGGCGGCAGGCTGGTCCTCGTGCTGGCCGCGCCGGGCGAGGATCCCGCCCGCCGGCGCCTGCTGATCGGCACGTTCGAGCCGGCCGCCGGGAGCTTCTCGTTCCTGCCGATGGCGCGGGGGGAGGAGACGGCGACCTGGCCGGCCGACGCGCTGCCCGACGTCGCGCGGCTGGGCGGGCAGATGGCCCTGGTCTGGCAGGAGGACCAGGCCCTCCAGTTCGGCACGTGCGTGCCCCACGTCGGGCAACTGACGGCGAAGGGGTCGATCGACGTCTTCGAGCGTCCCCCCCTCGGCGGGCAGGGCGAGGTGTGGATGGAGCGGTTCGTGTGGGTGGTGTGCGGGGCGATCTTCCTGCCGATGTTCGTGTTTCGCCCCCGCGGGCGGCCGGAACCCTTCGCCCTGCCGGAGACGCTCCGCACGGGTCATCTCGGCAAGCGCCTGCTGGCGGCGCTGATCGACCTCGGCCCGATCTACGTGTTCACCGCGCTGGTGTTCCGCCTGCTGCCGCTGTCGCCGAGCCAGGAGGAATGGGAGCGGATGCTGGAGCGCCTGCTCCACGGGCAGAAGGTCGAGATGCCCCTCCAGGTGGCCTTCATGTACATGGCCGTCTACATGCTGTACGCCGCGTACGGCACGTTCCTGGAGATGCGCACGGGCACCACGTTCGGCAAGCGGGTGATGAAGCTCCGCGTGGCCGCGGCGGGAGGCCGACGCCCGACGCTGCGCCAGTGCCTCCTGCGGAACCTCGTCAAGATCATCGAGCTGCAATCGCTGTTCTCGCCGCTGTTCCTGCTGGTCCTGGTGATCCCGCTGTTCACCCGGTACCGGCAGCGGTTCGGGGACATGATGGCCCGGACGGCCGTCGTGGACGCGCGCCGGACGACCCCGCCGGAGCCGCCCCCCGTGCCGCCGACGCACCCGCCGGACGAATCCGACAGGCCGGCGGAGTGAGGGCCCCCTCTCGCGGGCGCTCAGGGGCGGACGACGATCGGCACCTCCCCCACCCAGACGCCGTGCAGGTTGCAGCGGGCAAAAGCCCGCAGGCGCTCGGCAGGGGCGGACAGGCAGACCGTCAGGGACACGCGCGGGGTCGTGGTCGCCGCCGTCAGCGAGACCCGCGCAAGGTAGGTCTCGTCGGCATACAGGTCGATGAACTCGATGAAGTGGCCGCGATCGCCGAAGGGCGCGGGGCTTCCGCCCACCTCCACCGTCACGGCGAAGCGCTCGCCGACGGCGACCTGAGGCGGGCAGGCGACGGCCGGGATGTGCTTCCGCTCGAGGTCCGTGAGGTTCTGCGGGTCGTGAGCGCGGTTGACGCCGGAGAACAGGTGCCGCATGAGCCCGCCACGATCCATTGCACGCACCTCCACTGCGGGGCCCGGCGGGATCTCAGGCCCCGGCTGCTGTCGACGTATCGTATGGTGGCCCGGCTGCCCCGCGGCCGTCGACAGCATCCCGGGTCGACGGTGAAGGGCGACGGGGTCAGGCGGAAAGGTAGCCGTCTTCCAGGGCCGTCCGGATCTTGCGCAGCGCCGCGATCTGGATCTGCCGGACCCGCTCGTTGCTGAGCCCGACGGCCTGCCCGACCTCCGACAGCGTGTGTCTCCTTCCGCCGCCGTGGATGCCGAAGCGCTGAAGGACGATCCGCTGCTCCAGCTCGGTGAGCTTGGCATGGTTGCGGCTCAGGATCTCCCGGAGGGCCTCGACCGCGCTCTCCTGGCGGATCTCGTGGCGGCGGACGTCGTAGTCGCTCCGCTCCAGCTCGGGCCGAAAGCTGGTCGGGAACTCCTGGCGATAGCGTCCCCATTTGCTGGCCAGCCGGCAGAAGCTCTTGAGGATGGCGCGGCAGGCGTAGGTCGAGAACTTGTATCCGCGGCTGACGTCGAACCGCTCGATGCTCCGCAGGAGGGCGAGGTTGCCTTCGGAGACCAGTTCGGAGAACTCGACGTTGGGGGTGCGCGAGCGTTTGGCCATGGCCAGGACGAGCCCCATGTTCGCCTCGGCCAAGTCGGACCGCGCGTCCAGCCCCCTGCGGAACCACCGGACCATCTCGCGCGCCCGGGCCGCGCAGCAGCGCCGGCGCTGGGCCTCGGCCAGGCCGCGAAGCCGGTACCGCGCGTAGTTGTACCGCAGGAACAGCGTTTGCTCCTCGTCCCGGCTCAAGTGCGACCGCGTGGACTTCGGGGACAGCAGCTCGTCGACGGGGCCTCCGAAGTAGAGCCATCGCGGCACGTCGACCTGCCCGTCCTCGCCGAAGAGCCGCGTCTCGGTCTCGGGGCGGTCGAACGACGGGTGGGGAACGTACCGGATTTCCTGGGGGATCCGCCCCAACAGCTCTCGCTCTCCTGCCGTCAGGGAACCCTCTTCGCCGCCGCCCTCCCGCTGCGGCGTCCGCGCGTCCCTGCCGGGAACCCGAGTCTTCCTTACGGCTGGTTCCAAGCTGACCATCGGTCTCGTCCTCTCTCTCTGTCCCGCCCGAGGGGCGGGTTTCCCTGAGGGCTCGCCGGGGATCCGGTCCGGGCCGCGGGAGCGAGAACTCATCCCAGCCGACCTGCTGCCGCAGCACCACGGATCCCCGGGAGCCGCGTTGTCCCTTTACCAGCGGCGAGTCGTGTCGGCCCATCCCGGATGCCGGTGCTGCTACCTTAATCAGAGCAGGCGACCCCGAGACGGACAATTGGAGTCGCTCCGGCTTTGCCCGGCGGGCCCCGGAGTAGGCAGCGTAGGGGATTTCTCTACGATCGGCCGCCCGGTACGGGCAAGGCGCGTCAGCCGGCGTGGGTCAGCAAGCGGTTATCCCCTGTTGCGGCAATCGTTTGGCTGCGCTGCGGGTCGGACCGGCGCCTTCAGGACCCCCGTTCGAACTGAACCCACTGGACGGCGTACTTCACCAGTTCGTTGGCCCCGTCGAGGTCCAGCTTCCTCTTGATGTGCTCCCGGTGAGCGTCGACGGTCTTGACGCTCACGTGCAGCCGCCCCGCGATCTCGCGCGTCTGGAGCCCCTCCCCGATGAGCTCCAGCACCTGGAGCTCGCGATCGGTCAGGCGGTCGATCGGGAAGGCCTTCGGGTCGCTCCGGCCGCCCACCATGCTCGAGATCATCTTGTCGGCGACCTTCCCGCTGACGTAGACCTCCCCGGCGAGGACCTTGCGGACGGCCTCGATGATGCGGTCGGCCACTTCGGACTTGGTCACGTATCCGCGTGCGCCGGCCCGCAGCGCGCGTTCGGCGTAGAACATCTCGTCGTGCATGGACAGCACCAGGACGGGCAGCTTCGGCCGGCGGACGCGGAGGTCCTTGATCAGGTCGATGCCGCTGCTGTCCTTCAGGGTGATGTCCACGATCGCCAGGTCGGGCTGGAGCGTTTCGACGGCCTCCAGGGCGCCGTGGGCGTCGGCGGCCTCGCCACAGACGGCCAGGTCCGGCTCTTCGCCGATAAGCTGCGCCAGGCCGGCGCGCATGATCGGGTGATCGTCCACCACGAGGATGCGGGTCGGCTCCGCGGGGGGCTCGTCTGGGGGCATGGTCAGGTCTCCTTCGCCGCGGCCTTGGGGACGCGGCAGACGACGGCGGTCCCCCCTTCCGCGCGGCGGCGGATCGAGAGGTCCGCACCGATCGCGTCGGCGCGGTGGGCCATGATCCGCAGCCCCATGCCGTCGCCGGTGGCGAGCCCGTCCGGCAGGCCGATCCCGTCGTCGAGGATCGACAGGACGATCTCGCCGTCCGATTCGGTCAACTCGATGACGATCGTGCCGGCCCGGCCGTGCCGCAGGCCGTTGCTCGCCGCCTCCTGCGCGATCCGGAACAGGTGACGGGCCGCCATGCTGTCGGCCACGAGCACCGGCCGCTCGCAGCGGAACTCCAATCGCACGCCGAACATGCCTTGCAGGTTGACGGCCAGCTCCCCCAGCGCCTCCATGAAGCTGTCGGGGTCCAGCCCGACGGGGTCCAGCCCGCGCGCCAGCAAGCGGGTCAGGCCCACCGACTCGGCCAGGATCGACTGGATCTCGGCGGCGCTGTCGGCCTCGGGCAGGTCCTTGGCCGCCAGCCGACGATGCAGCACCTCGCTGAGGCACGAGACGCCGCTGAGCATCTGCCCCAGGCTGTCGTGCAGGTCCTGGCCGATGCGGCGCTGCTCCAGCTCGCTGACCCTCAGGACCTCCTGCTCCAGGCGCTTGCGAGCCGTGATGTCGATCCCCAGCTCGAGCGCCAGCTTCGTGCCGTCGGGGTCCGTGAAGGGATAGCCCCAGATGTGGAAGGTGGACTCGTCGGGCGTGGTCCAGTCCCACTCGACGGGCGCCTCGCCCTCGAAGACCGCCTGGAGCGGACACGGCTGACAGGGCTGAGACCGGCCCCGGACCACCTCGTGGCAGCGCCGCCCGCCCGGGTCGCCGAAGAGGTCGAGGAACCGGTCGTTGACAAAGCGGTAGCGGCCGTCGCGGGTCTGGAGCGCCACGAACCCGGGCAGCATCTGGAGCACCGAGAACAGTGTCTGCCGCTCCCGCTGGAGGTCCTCCTCCGCCGCGATGCGCTCGCGGACCTCGACCTCCAGGCGATCGACGGCCTGGCTGAGCTCCGCCGTCCGCTCCGCGACGCGCCGCTCCAGCCCGACGTTGGCCTCCCGCAGGGCCTCCTCGGCGCGCTTGAGGTTGCGGAACAGCAGGCGGTACGGCTTCGTCAGCCCCGTCTGGATGACGGCCCGGTAGATCAGGTAGAACGAGAGGAGCTTGAAGTAGTGCCCGATCTCGTTCGCCAGCCCGTAGGCGTGGGCGTACCGGGTGAATGACAACTCCGACGCGATGCTCACCACGATGGAAGCGACCGTCAGGGCAAGCACCTCCCGGTCGAACTGCGAGCGTTTCCACAGCAGCAGGACGGCCGCCGCGGCGAAGGTCGCCGAGATGGCGTACTCGCTGGCGATCTTGAAGGTCGTCAGGCCGGAGCCTTCGAGGAAGCAGACGGGGAAGGCCCCGGAGAACACGGCCGCGATCGCGCCGGCGAACACCACGGTCAAGCCCAGCATGGTCCAGCCGGCTCGGAGGCGGCGGCGAAGGAACACGACGGCCAGAACCAGCGAGATGCTCTCAAGGTACCGCGCGCAGATCCACAGTTGCGTCGGCAGGTTGGTGTCGTCGCGGTATCCCGGGAAGACCGGCATGCCCTTGTAGGCCAACGTGTGGACGAGGTCGATCCCGCCGACGAACAGGTAGGCGATCCCCAGGAAGAGGAAGTAGCCGTTGTCCCAGAACCGGCGGGAGTTCCACGCGATCACGAAGATCGCGCAGGCCACGATGATGCTGAACAGCTCCACCAGCGTGTGGAAGAGCAGGTACTCGTACTCGCTCGCCCAGACCAGGGCCAGCAGCACCAGAATGGCCAGCAGGACCTGGCCCGCCGGCACGCGCCACTTCAGGATGGCTTCCCGGGATCTCTGCATTGCGTCTCGGTCCGGCATCGGACCGGCGTGGCGGCTTCGGCCCGGCCGAACGCTCTCCGCAACGTACACAGGAGCAATTCGCGGCGCCCCCGCGAACCGGGCGGCGCCCCGCCACCCGCGGCTGCGGCACATGCCCCTGAATCATAAGTGTACCACGGCGAGAGCTTGGTGCAAGCCGGACCCCCCCGCCCCGGGGGACTTCGCCGGCGTTTGAGGCCGGGGTCCCGAGCGCTTAGGATGTGTAGCGGCAGGCACGGCACGCGAAGACGACCCTCGGCGCAGCCGTGCCTCGAGCCGGCAGCGGCTGCGGCCCGCTGCCTTGCCGGGCACCGGAAAGGAGACCCACAGCATGGGAGCCATGCACTCAGCGAGCGGCCGGGCCGGGCGGCGCGCGGGGACCTTTCTCCTGGCCTGCCTTTCGGCGGCGTGGTGCGGCTGCGGCGGCAAGGGGGGCCAGCGGAAGGGCGCGCGGGCCGGCAGCCGGCCTGCCCCGGGCAAGCCGCTGCTGTGCTACGTCGGGGGGACGATGCGCCCGGTGATGGAGCAGCTCGCGCGCGCCTACGAGAAGCAGACCCGCCGGAAGGTCGAGATCGACCACGCCGGCAGCGGCGAGCTGCTCACCCGCATCGTCACGCAGAAGCGCGGCGACCTGTACGTCTGCCACGACCCGTTCCAGGACCGCCTCGCCCGGCGCGGCATGAGCGCGGAGGGATGGACGCTGGCCGTCGTGACGCCGACCATCGCCGTGCGGAAGGGCAATCCCAAGGGCATCCGGTCCGTCCGCGACCTGGCCAAGCCGGGCATGAAGCTCGCGATGACCGACTCGCAGAAGTCGACGACCGGGTGGATCATCCCGCGGATCTTCGACAAGGCGGGCGTGCGGGAGGCGATCGAGAAGAACATCGGCCCGCGCGCCGGCGGGGGCGGCGAGGCGGCGGACCGCGTGGCGATCGGCGACGTGGACGCCGCGATCGTCTGGGATGCGGTGATCCTCGCGCCCGACCGCCGCGACAAGCTCGACGCCGTGCCCATCGACCCGCCGTACCGGGCGATCCCCGGCGTCGACGCCGTCACCAGCCCCACCGGGCGGACCTACGACATCGGGCGGATCAAGGTCACCATGGACCTGCTGACCTGCTCGAAGCAGCCCGACGCCGCCCGCGCGTTCGCCGAGTTCGTCGTCGCGAACCAGGCCGTCTTCGTGCGCGACTTCGGCTTCTCGCCCACCCCGCCCGACCTGCGAGGCCAGTCGCTCTTCATCCACTGCGGCGCCGGGATCCGCCACGCGATGGAGGACGCCGCCGCCACGTTCGAGCGCCAGACCGGCGCGACGCTCCGCGTCAGCTATGCCGGCAGCGGAACGCTCATCACGACGATCAAGCTCAAACGCCAGGGCGACCTGTACATGCCCGGCGACCAGCGGTACCTCGACCAGCTCGAGAAGGGCCCGGACAAGCTCGTCGAGGACCGCAAGCTCGTCGCCTGTTTCGTGCCCGTCATCGTCGTCCGGAAGGGCAACCCCAAGGGCATCCGCGGACTGGGCGACCTGCTCAAGCCGGGCGTGAAGCTCGGCCTGGGCAACCCGGAGGCCTGCCAGATCGGACGCCTCTGCGAGCAGATCTTCGTGAAGAACAAGATGAACCCCGCGGCCGTGCGCGACCGCACCGCCTTCTCCTCGCCCACCGTCAACGAGATCGGCGTCAAGGTGCAGACCCGGGCCATCGACGCGGGGATCGTCTGGGACGCGGTGGCCGCCAACTTCGCCCGGGACGTGGACGTCGTCAAGATCCCCGCCGCGCAGAACCTGATCTCCCGCGTGGCGATCGGGCGGCTGGCGTGCGCGAAAAACAAGCGCCTGGCGCGGCGGTTCATGGAGTTCCTGGCCTCGGCGGAAGGCAAGGCGATCTTCGCCCGGCACCACTACACGGTCGAGGAGCCGAAGTAGCCGCCCGGGGCTGTCGGCGACGCCGCCGGACTGCCCGCCCCCGGCGAAGGCGTCCCTCGCGCGCCGGGGCGGGCGGGCGTCAGCCGTCCCGGACCTTCCCCTTCACCAGGCGGACGGTGCGCTGGGCGTAGTCGGCGGCGCGGTCGTCGTGGGTGACCAGCAGGACCGCCCCGCCGTTGCGGGCGAATTCGGCGAGGTACGCCAGGACGGCGCGGGCGCTGTCGCCGTCGAGGTTGCCGGTGGGCTCGTCGGCCAGCAGTAGGCCCGGCCCGTTGAGCAGCGCCCGCGCCAGGGCCGTCCGCTGGCGCTCGCCCGTGCTCAGCTCGCCGGGCGTGTGGTGCATGCGGTCGGCCAGCCCGAAGTGCTCGATGAGCTGCATCGCGCGCTGCCGCGCGTCGGCCGACTGCAGCGCGAGCGTCGGCGACAGGATGTTGTCCAGCACCGACAGGTAGGGCACCAGGTGGAACTGCTGGAAGACGAAACCGACCTTCCCGGCCCGGAAACGGGCCCGCGCGTCCGGACCCAGGGCGTAGGGGTCCTCGCCGTCGATGCGCACCTCGCCCCCGTCGCCGGCCAGCAGCCCCCCCGCCGCCAGCAGCAGCGTGGTCTTGCCGCAGCCGCTGGGGCCCTGCACGCCGACGAACTCGCCGCGCTTGACGTGGATCGACACGCCGTCCAACGCGTGCACCGGGCCGTTCGGGCCTCGGTACGTCTTCGTGATGTCCTTCACCTCGAGCACGGGACGACTACTCCTTGGCGAGAATGACGGCCGGGTCCTGCCGACCGGCCAGCGTGGCCGGCACCCAACTGGCCAGCACGGCCAGGAACGGAGCCGCCGCGATCGCCGCGCCCAGCAGGACCGGGGAGAACAGCATCCCCGGGTCGGAGACGCGCAAGGACGCCGCCCAGCGGGCCGTCAGCAGGCTCACGCCCAGGCCCGCCGCGTACCCGATGGCCGCGCCGATCAGCCCGATCAGCACCGACTTGACCACGAAGACGCTGAAGATCCGCCCGGACCGCACGCCGATCGCGCGGAGGATGCCGATCTCGGCGCTGCGCTCGCGGACGTTGCTCAGGGCCAGCAGGCCGATCCAGACCGCCGAGGCGACCAGCACCACGGGCACGATCACGGCGGCGAAGGACTCGCGCGTTCTTCGCAGGCGCCCCCGGGCGGCGCGTTCGGCGGCCATCGCGTGGATGTGCTCCACCTTGACCCGATCGCGCGCCTTGGCGCGGAGGGTGACCTTGTTCTCCCGCGCGACGACCTTGGCCTGGCCGCCGAGGATGTCGATGACCTCCTGCTTGGTCGCGGCGACGCTGGCCCCCTTGCAGCGGCACTTGAGGGCCTCGATGGCGTTGATGCGCCCCTCCATGCCGAGCATTTCCTGGGCGGCCTCCAGGTCGACCCAGATGGTGGCGTCCTCCGCCGAGCCCCGCTCCGGGCGGACCTTCTGGACCACGAACGGGCGTCCCAGGAGCTGGATCGACTGGCCGGCCTTCAGTTGCAGGTCGCGGGCCAGTTCGTAGCCGAGCACCGCCTTGCCCTCCGGCACGGCCAGGAGCATGGGCTCCTTCGGGCGGCGGTGGGCCAGCGGGACCTCGCCGCGCGTGCCGATCAGGATGACCCGGCGCTTCTGCTCCGCCCAGGCAACCTTCTGCTGCACGATCGGCAGCAGGTGGCGGATCAGCATCGAGCCGGAGTTCGAGAGCTTCCGGACGTTCTCCAGCGGCATCGTGACGCTGGCGTAGCCCTTCTCCCAGAACTCCGTGAGGTCCTGCTCCTTCGGCAGGATCAGGAGGTTGAAGCCCAACTCCTTCATGTACTTCCGGTAGTCGTCCTCCAGCGTGGCGAGGCGCTTGTCGGCCTGGGCTTGTTTGCTCTGAAGCAGCTCCTCGGTGCGGGCGTCGTGGGCCCGCAGCAGCGTGAACTGCACCACCACGACCCCCACCGCCACCAGGACGCTCAGGACGCCCAGGGCGAAGTTCAGCTTGCGGTGCAGGATTTCCTTGCGGACGAGTCGCCAGACAGTCATGTCAGCTCCGAGAGGGCCTCCTGGTGAACCAGACCACCAGCACGGCCGCGGCCAGACCAATGCACCCCAACGCGATCAGCGTGGTCTGAAGGAGCAGCCCTCCGCCGACAGGCGGCTGGACGGCCAACGGCCCGGCGGGCAGCTCGGCGCGGGCGGCCATCGCCGCCGCGGGGGCGCTCGTCGCGGCGACCGGGACGATCAGGTCCGGCAGCGGCGGGGCCGTGTAGCCCTCCTCCTCGAAGCCGGCCAGCCAGTCCACCGCGAAGATCATGTCCACGCCGGGGTTCTGCTCCTTGACCTGGCAACTGCACCGGCCGACGAGGAACTCGCAGACGGCCGCCACGTTGTCCTCGTTAATGCCCTCGCCGACGAGGGCCAGCATGCTGCGCCCCCGACCGAAGAACGCAAAGACCTTCGGGTCCGAGGCGTAGTCCGTCCTCAGGTCCTCTTCCGTGTTCAGCAGCAGCTCGACCAAGAGACGCTCGTTGGGGTCCTTCGGCGAGAGGCGAAGCGTCGAGAAGGCGATCTTCAGCGGCGGGCCCGGCGGGAGCTCGTCCTCGTCGGCCCCCGGGTACAGCGCCGCGGCCGGGATCGGCAGGCGCAGCTCCGTGGACAGTTCCTTCAACTCGCTCTGGACGAGCTTCTCGGCCGCGTCGTCCTTGGCCTTGTCGCCGCCTTCCAGGAGGACCCACACGGCCGTCTCGCCCGCCACGATCCGCCGGGCGATCTCCTGGCGAACGGGGGAGTCGACCAGGGCCTTGGCGTTGGCCGCGGTGACCGGCCCGGCCCAAGCGGGCAGCAGCGGGCCCCAACGCCGCGGGTAGCACGCCACCATCCACGGCAGCGCGAGGTCCTTCTGCTGCTTGCGCAGCTCGGTCACGGCTTCCGGCAGGTTCGGGTCGTCGACGTCGGCGAGGTAGACGTCGACGTTGCACGGCGTCTCTTCGCTGTTGCCGCACTGCTTGAGCCAGTCGGCCACCTTCTTCGGGCCCTCCGCCAGCCCCCCGCGGTGGAAGACCACCAGCCCGTAGTAGCTGGGCGGCCATCGCTCCAGGGCGTAGCGGAACACCGGCACGTCGCACGCCGCGGCCCTGCCGACGCCGATTGCCCCCAAGACAATGACGGCTACCCACGCCGGCCCGAATCTTATCCGATCTGCGTTCTGTCTCATATCACGCCATTATACCCCTTCCTATGGAACAACAAAGTCGCGCCTTCCTCCCGCGGGCTGTCAAATCAGCCCTGCGGCATTGAGTCCCCGCGCGGGGGATCGTATCATCCGCGGTCGACGAGCCTCCGCCCGCGGGCGGATGCCGCGCCGCGAGAAGTCACCCAGCGAACCACACGGGAGAACCAGAGATGAAGGCGAGACTGCTTGGCACCCTGGCGTTGGCCCTGACGACCGGCGCTGCCGCCGGCGAGCCCCCCAAGGCCGCCGCCCCGCCGAAGAAGCCATCCGTCCAGACGCAGCACAAGATCGAGACGAAGGTCACCTACGGCGGCCGACGGGGGACGCCGAGGACCACCCGGACGGTCCAGATGGGCTACCTGCTGTTCCTGCCCAAGGGCTGCAAGGCCGGGCGCGCCGGCGAGAAGCGCTGGCCGCTGATGCTCTTCCTCCACGGCGCGGGCGAGCGCGGCGACAACCTGGCGCTGGTCAAGAAGCACGGCCCGCCGAAGCGCGTCGAGACCGACCCGAACTTCCCGTTCCTCCTCGTCTCGCCGCAGTGCCCGCGCAGCGCGTGGTGGTCGCCGGAGCCGCTCATGCCCCTCCTGGACCATCTCGTCGCCACGTACCCCGTCGACACCGACCGGATCTACGTGACCGGCCTGAGCATGGGCGGCTTCGGCACCTGGGCCCTGGCGACCCGCCAGCCGAAGCGATTCGCTGCCATCGTGCCCATCTGCGGCGGCGGGGACCCCTCCAAGGCGGCCGCCATCAAGGACGTCCCCACCTGGGTCTTCCACGGCGGAAGGGACCGCGTCGTGCCGCCGAGCAGGTCCGAGCGGATGGTCGAGGCGATGAAGCAGGCCGGCGCCAAGGACGTCAAGCTGACCGTCTACCCCGACGCCGGACACGACTCCTGGACGAAGACCTACAACAACCCGGACCTGTACAAGTGGCTGCTGAAGCACAGCCTGGCCGACAGGAAGAAGCCCCGCCCCCCCGCCAAGCCGGCCGAGCTGAAGACGCGGACGTAGGCGCCGCTCCCGCCCAGGTGGCCTCGTGGAGCCGAACGTCATTTAGCGCGACACTTTTTCAGAGCAGAAACACCTTCAACCCTTTGATTTGCAATAGTTTATGAACGACACAACCTCGGGCCGTCTCCTAGAAACCGCACTAAACTAGTTCTGATTCCCTCACGCCTCGGCCGCACTGCCGGGCGTACTGCTGCGTGCCCGCGAACACGCCGTGGTGCCGCTTGTACGGCCAATCCAGTTCGAGCACTACCGCCACGCGTCGTCGCCTGGCCATCGGCAAGGTCTCCACGCCCGGGCGCGGCGCCCGCCGGCGCCCGGCTGTCGCCAGATCACGAGAACTTGGCGCATCGTTGGCCACCATCGGGGCTGCCGCAGCACCCCGCTTCGCCATCTCCGACGGCCCGCCGCGACAGGCCATCAGAGGCACTGCGACCCGGCAGGTCTTGGGCTGTCTCCGGAACCCGACCGCCGTTCGGCCTTCGGACCGAGCAGGCCCTGTGTCGCACAATAGCGTCAACTTGTCGCCGATAGTCGGCAGACGATTGGGAGATTGTTCTTGGTGCTTCCCGGGGCCCGTGGTATGGTAGCTGTTTGGACCCGTTGATGCGGGCCGGCGGTTGGTGTTCGGGCCGACTGCAACGACCGCATTACGAAACGCAACACGATCGAGAGGCGCAGTGGAGAGGAAGCTGGTTGGGGTCTGCCCTGAGCGGACGCCAGTGGCGGCGTAGACCCCTTGTCTATCCAGAACGGGAGCGAAGTCATGAAATGCACGGCCATCCATCTGTTCGTCCTTGTCTGCGGCCTGCTGGTCGCCGGTTCGGTCGCCTGGGGTGAGGTGCCCGTTACGATCGTCAACGCCGGGTTCGAGGACCCGGTGCTGGGGGAAGACGGTTGGACGTGGAATGACGTCCCCGGCTGGACGCAGGGGGGTCCCGACGGCGTCGGCATATGGAACCCCACACTTACGGACTTCGACCCGGTGGAAGCCCCCGAGGGGAATAACGTGCTGTACTCGGAAGTGGAAGGCGTCACGAACACGCCCACCTGGGTCGCGCAGGTCCTGGACACGACGTTTCAGCTCGATGCGGACTACACGTTATCCGCATCGGTGGGCAATTCGAATTACTACTACTGGCCGGGCTACAGCGTCCAGCTTCTGGTCGACGGGTCCGTGATCGCCGAGGACAACAACACGCTATGGCCGGACTACACGAAGTGGGACACCTCGACCGTATCGTATACCTGGGATGCGGGCGACTCGGCCCTTGTGGGACAGCCCCTGGAGGTCCGCCTGCTCAACCTGGGGATCAATGTCGACGGCGTCGACCCCGTCACGGACGAGGTCTTCGGCGTCGAGTTCGACAACGTGATCCTCAACGCCACGTACGCCCACCCCATCTCCGACGCCGACGGGCCGTATCACGTGGAGATCGGCACGGGCTCGCTCAGCCTCGACGGCAGCGGCTCGCACCCGGCCGACGGCTCGAGCCTCTCTCTGTACGAATGGGACCTGGACGGCAACGGCACGTGGGATGTCTCGTTCGCGTCGCCGACGCCGGACGCGATCAGCTACGCGGACCTTACGGGCGTCTACGGGATGTCGGAGGGCGAGAACGCCATCAACCTCCGCGTGACCGACGGAACATCCGGGGAGACGGCCATCGCATCCTCGATCGTCGACATTGCCCCGGCGAGAACTACCATCACCGGCACGGCGAACGGCCCGACCAGCAACAGATACAACTCGGACAGTTGGAACAACCCGGACAACTGGGATACCGGCGTTCCGTCCGACGCGATAGCCGCCGCGGTTCACGATGGCGTCTTCGCGCAGGCAAATGGTGTGACCCCGACGTACTCCGGCGGCCTGACACTGAACGCCAATTCGCGCCTGAAGATCGGGGGAGTAGACGGTCCCCTGGAAGCCCGATTTGCCTTGGGCACGGGCGTTCTCACCATGCATGAGGGTTCGTCGATCACAATCAACCTCAAGACCAACATCAGCTATCCGCCCCTTGCGATGGCCGGGGATGCCCAGCTCACCTCCTCATCAACTCAGAGTCACCACAGAAACTACACCATCGGGTCCGTGAGTGGAGACGGCACTCTGACGATCTCAGGAACCAACAACAATACGTACCGTTTCAATACCGCCAATCCGGACTGGTCCGGCGGGTTGGTCATCACACAGAATTCCGGCCCAACGGCTGTCGAGGCCGATGTTACTGGTTCTCTCGGCACCGGAAATGTGACCGTGGAAAATGGGACGTCGCTCCAGATTGATGCTGCCAATGCGATGGGCGACGGCGCGACACTGAATCTAAATGGCGACAGAAGTACTCGGAAAAGCACCAAGCTGATCATGAACGCGGACGATACCATCGCCTGGTTCTACCTCGACGGTGTCGCGCAGGCGATGGGGGATTACACCAGCGCGAGCGGGCTGTTCACTTTGAACGGCGATCCCCTGATCTCCGGCAGCGGGACCTTGATCGTCGACCCCGGCATCCCGACGATGACGTGGGTCGATGGCGCCGGCGACTGGAGCGAGGCCGCCAATTGGGATCCCGGGCTCCTCACCGACGCCGACGTGACGATCGACCTGGCGGATAGCATCGTAACCCTCGACGCGAACCAATCCGACTGGAGGGTATCCGTCGGCGGCGCCGCCGCATCAAGCCTCGTCATTCCGGCCGACAAGGCGCTGACCGTGACCGATTCGGCGAACGGGTCCCTCACCATCGGCCCGTCCGGTTCGATGAGCGTTGAGGGCACGCTGATCAGCCCCGAGCTCAACTCCTCCGGCGCCGTCGCCGTCAACGGCCCGGCCGCCAACATGGCGGGCGTGGACCGGCTGAACCTCAGCGGCGGAAGCACCCTCACCGTCGGCCCCGCCGCCACGCTGACCAACAATGGCGCCGTGAACAACGCGGGCACGGTAAACGTCGACGGCGTGCTGACCGCACTCGGCGAACTGACCAACACGGGCGCGATCAACTTCGCCGCCGCCGGTACGTTGAATGCCTCCGCCGCTTCGACCACGGGGATGACCTTCGCCGATGGGGCGACGCTGAACGTCGACAACCTGACGATCGCCACGGCCGTCGACGCCAGTCCCGGCAAGGTCAACTTGCCGATCGACGGCAAGAACATCGCCATCGGCCCCGCGGGGTCGCTGCACCGGCCCGGGCCCTACGTCGGCGGCGCGGGCAGCCTGGACATCGGCGGGGCCTTCACCGGCGTGACGGACATCACGGTGGACACCGTGAGGATCTCCGGCGAGTTCACCACCGGCAGCAACATCAGCGCGGCCGACACGTTGACGCTGGACGGCGGCAAGGTCAACGTCACCGGCGATTCCGATTTCTCGACCGGAACCGGGCTGACGGTTACCGTGAACGAGCCCAACCTGAACATCACCGGCGCCGGGCACTTGACGCTCCACGCCCCCGGCAAGCTGGGCCCCGAGACGCTTGCGTTCGACTTCGAGTCGGGCACCCTCGACGGCTGGACCAGCGTCGGCGACGACTACGGGTTCGACGGCACGGCCTTCAATCCCCTCACCAACAACCCCGTCGACCACAACCGCGTGTCGCAGATGAATGGCGACTGGTACGTGGAAACGTACAAGGTGCAGTCGGGCAGCCAGAGCGACAACTACACCGGAATCATTGAGACTTCCCCGTTCGTTCTCGGCCCCAATGCCACCATCTCGATGTCGGTGGCCGGGGGGTCGGTGGGCTGGTCCGGCGATCCCGACGCGCCCGCGTCCGGCCTCATCGGCATCGGCGTCGAGCGCCAGGTGGGCGAGGGGGACTGGGAGAGCATCCACTGGGAGAACGGCAGCGGCGGCACCGGCGTGCAGGCCCGCAGTTGGGACGCCAGCGCGTACGAGGGCGAGACGCTGCGCCTGCGCTGCTACGACACCCGCACGGGCGGCTGGGCCTGGATTGCCATGGACGACGTCCAGGTCTCCAGCATCATTGTCGATCGCAGGCTCGAGTTCGGCGAGCTGGCCATGGAGTCGGGCACGCAACTGACCCTCGACGGCGCGGGCGGCCCGGGCACGGGCCATGCGGTCTTCGGTTCGATCGCCGTGGGCGACGGCGCCGTCATCAACGGCAACGCGGTCACCGCCGCAGGCGCTCCCGTGGCGGTGAACTCCGGCGGCGCCGGCACGCTGACAATCAACGGCAGCCTCGTCGTAGGCGAGGAGAGCGTCATCACCTGGCAAATGGACGACCTGCTCGACGTCACCGCCGGCGCAGTCAGCGGCGACCTGACGCTCCTGGGCGATGTGAACGTGGATGTCGATGTCAGCTCGGGCGTTCCCACCCCTGGTGTTGCTTATCCCGTGATCGACTTCCAAGGCAGCCTGACCCTGGGCGAAACTGCCGCCGGTCCGGGCGGCCTGCTGCCGGGCGTCGTCAGCAGCAGCGGCGCCGACGATTGGAGCGCCGCAGAGCTGTGGTACGACACCGACAGCAAGAGCGTGTTCCTTCTTTCCAGCGCGACCCGCACCTGGAACGACTCGGACGGCGCCTGGGGCAGCAGCAACTGGCTGCCTGACCCGCCCTCGGGCCCGACCCTGTTCGGCACCATGGTCGTCAATGGCGGCACGGTGACCGTGGATGCGCCTCGCGTGGGATTGGACAGCGCCTTCGGCCTGTCGATCGGCGGCACGGGCACGGTCGACGTCGATAGCGAGCTCAACGTCGTCGGGGCCACCAGCGTTGGCGGCGGGGGTCTGAACGTCAACGCGCCCCTGAGTAGCGGCAGCGTCGCCGTCGGCGGCGGGGCCGTAGTCGTCGGCGCGACGGGCGCCCTGGCCAGCAATACGACGATGGACATCTCCACCGGGTCCGTCCGTTCGCTGGCGGGTGGTGCGATCAGCGCCCCCACCGTGAACGTCTCCGGGATCGGCAGTCTGGACTCGGGCGGCCAACTGAACGCCACCACGCTCAACTGCCTGGCTTCGACGACCACGTTGAGCGGGACCGGGACCGTCGGTGTTGTGAACGTCGATCCGGCCGGTACGCTCATCGTAAACGGTCCACTGAACGCCACGACGGTGAACACCGCCGGCGCGGCCACCTTCAGCGGGACCGGGACGATCGGCGCCCTGAACGTCACCGGCCTGACCACCAACATTCCGTCGGCGGCAACGAACTTCGGCGCCATCACCGTGGGCGGCGACGGTTCGGTCGTGACCACCGCCCCGATTGCGGCCACCGGAGACATCAGCGTCTCCGGCACGCTGACCGCCGGCGGCAACGTCACCGCGGCCGGAAAGCTGACGCTCGACGGCGCGACGGTGAACGTCACCGGCATTGCCGATTTCTCGACCGGCACTGGCAAGACGGCGATCAAGAACGCACCCGACCTGAACATCACCGGCGCCGGGCACCTGACGATCCAGGCCGTCCTCGCCGGCGGCCCCCCCGAGGGTCTTGGGGCCCATTATGACGCCCAGGTTGGCGTGATTCTCGACGCAGGCGACAACGTCACCACCTGGGAAGACCAGTCGGGCAACGACCGCCATGCCACAGCGCCCGGAACGGGCGCCAAGGCCACTGTGGGCGTCGGCGTCCTGAACGGGCTCGACGTGATCGACTTCGGCGACAACGCCAATAACAACAAGAGCTACTTGGAAGTAGGCGGCGACGAATTCGACGCCGAGGTGGTCTACACGGTGTTCCG
>CAZXOC010000042.1:0-34961 GCA_964642165.1 uncultured Planctomycetaceae bacterium
TGAACTGCGTGTCCGCCGCCTCGACGTTGTGCCCGAAGACCAGCCGCGGCACGGGGCCGAGGACCTTCCGCGGATCCACCGCGATCGCCGCGCCCCCGCGCGCCTCCCCGGCGTCGGCCGCCGACCACACGGCGGCGAGGATCAACACACATGGAGCATGGCGCATGGGCCGCTTCCCTCCCTAACCGTGGTGCTCCGGGTGATCGTCGACCGGGGTGTGCTCGTGGTAGTGGCCCATCCGGTGCATGCGGTTGTGCAGCTTGCGGTGGACGGACTGGAGGACGAGGCGCATCTGCTTCCAGCGCTGCGTCCGGGCGCGCGTGCCGACCGTGTCGAGGTACGCCAGGGCCCCCTCGACCTGCTCCAGGATCGTCACGGCGTCGGCGGCGGCGTAGAACTCCGAGCCCTTGAGCCGCACCATCACCGGCGAGGTGTGGGCGGCGACGATCTCGGGCTTGTCGCGGTAGTGCCCGCGGACCAGCAGCGCCACCCACGAGCTGCGGTCGAGCTTCACGGACCAGTGCCCCTTCGCCTGCCACTTGCCGACGGAGAGGCTCTGGCGGATCTCGCCATTGACGATCAGCTCGACGCGGCTCATCGGCACGGTGACGCTGGCGGCGTGCCAGGTCACGTCCACGGTGCCGCCGGTGCGGCCCATCCGGAGCCACGAGCCGGGGGGCTTGCCCTCGACGGCGAGCTCCACGAGCGGCCCGTAGGTGACGAACGTGTCCGCCGAGCGGATCGCCCGCTTCCACGCCTCGTAGGTGAACGGCGTTCCGCGCGGGATGCGGGCGTAGGTGCGGACGGTGCCGACGGCGGTGTTGGCGGTCATCTTGTCCGTCCCGCCGACGGCCGCGACCAGGTAGCCGCAGTTCAGGTAGCGGTACCAGTCGCTCAGCGAGTAGGGGTCGATGCCGCCGTAGAGGTTGCCCCAGGCGGTCATCTCGACGCCGTCGATCTGCCCGTCGACGATGGCCGCCGCGCCTTCCATCCGCGGGTTGGGGAAGTGCGGCAGCACGACCACGCCGCCCCGGGCCCTGCACTGGCGGGCCCAGTCGGTCAGCAGGACCTCGATCGGGTCGCCGAGGGCCGACTCGTCCGGCCCGCCGGTGGTCATCGGGGCGATGATCCGCCCGTTGTAGCCCAGCAGCGAGATGTGCCCCAGGACGTGCTGGCGGTTCTCCGTGCCGACGCGGACGAGGTATTCGCCGTCGCCGCCGGCCTGGCGGGAGCCCCAGGTGGTCCGGCCGTCGAAGTCGCCGACGTTGGTCATCAGCTCGCCCCACTGGCTGGCCAGCAGGTTGACCACGTTGACGCCCTCGGCGGCGCCCTCGAGCATCGCCGACGGCGGCGAGAGGAAGTGCACGTGCGTGTCGGCGGTGACCCACCCCTTGCGGCGCCACGGCAGGACGCGGTCGATCTCGATCGTGATCTCGCGGGTGCGGCGCGTCACGCGGCAGACCTTGCGGACCGGGCGGATCTCGAAGCCCTTGGAGACCTCGACGTACACGCGCCCCAGCGGCAGGTCGACGTCCGCCTCGCCGGGGATGTACGTGCAGTGGTGCCGCCCGAGGTGGGAGAAGTCGACGCTGTAGTCCTCGAACCACGCCGGGTCGGGGATGCGGTGGCGATCGATGGGCGCGAGGTACTCCCCCGCCTCGCCGTGGACGTGCAGCTTGACGGCCACGCTCTTCCGGCTGCCCTTCTCGACGGCGCGGATCGTCACGCGCTGCGTGGCGGGCGCGACGGCCTGCATCGCGCCGGCCTTGCCCTTGGCCTCCAGCCGGGCGGCGGGCACGGTGCGGGCGCCGGCGAGATGGAACCGGGCGTCGCCGTGGCAGGTGTACTCCACGAGCACCTCCCGCGGCGAGACGTCCGGCAGGCGGTTGTTGCTGGTCTTCGCCCACGCGTCGTTGGGATAGACCGGCCGGGGCGTCGCGGAGATGACCTGCCCCATGTCGAGCCGGACCTGCGCCAGCAGGCCCCGGTCGTCGAGGTCCTGCTCGAGCGCGACGCCGCGAGGCAGGCGCAGGACGGCCTTGCGGCGAGTGCGCCAGCGCAGCGGCTGGGCCGACGCCTTGCCGGTCGAGACGGCCGAAACGAGCACCGACCCGCTGACCGGCTCGAAGCGGATCGCCGCGATGGCCTTGCCCGGATGAGGGTTCTCCCACGCCCAGAGCCAGTTGACCCACGGCCCGTCGTCGGCGGCGCTGACGCGGGTCTGGCGGTGCCCCCAGCCGGGCCCGAGCTGCTCGTGCGGGGGCCTGAGAGGCTGGGGCTTGCGGTGCGCGACGGCCTCGACGCAGTTCTCGCCCCAGCGGCGCGTGAAGGCGCCGATCTCGTGCCGACGCCGGACCGCGGCGCGGGCCTCCGTGCCGTCGGCGTAGACGAGCACGTAATCGGCCGCGCGCTCCCCCAGCCGCCCCACGCCGCGCATCGGCGAGAGGAAGCCGTCGTCGTTCGGCTCCAGCGGGCGAACGTCCGACGTGTGCACGAACACGAGCCACTCCGCCCGCAGGCGCCCGACCTTCCGCGCGACCGGCCTGTCGCGCAGCAGCACCGGCCGGGCGATGCGGAACGGGATGCCCCAGCCGACGCACGAGCCGGTCGGGGCGTGCTTGGCGGCCGCGGCCATTTCCTTCGAGACGCCCGCATCGCCCAGCGAATCCAGGCCGACGTTGCCCCTCAGCGTTACCGGGGAGAACCGCGACGTGGCGGGACCGTCGATCGAAGACGACATGACGCGTTCCTTTCCTGCCGTGGTCGTATCAGTCCAGCCGCATGGCGTAATGGATCTGCCGCTCGACCTCGCGGAACCCGACGGACGGATACAGGTGCTGGCCGACGGGGTTGCAGGCGAGGGTCTCGATCTTGGCGTGCTTGAGGCCCAGCTCGCGGAAGCGGTCGAGGGCCCGCAGGAGGAGCCGCCGCCCGACGGCGCGGCCCTGGAAGTCGCCCGCGACGGCCAGGTCGCAGATCGTCCCCCGCGAGGCGGGTCCGTGGATGGCCGTGGTCACGAAGCCGACGACGCGGCCGCCTGCCTCGGCGACGAAGCACGACCGGCCGCGAAGCTCCACCGCGCGGCGGATGTTCGCCGCTTTCAGCGCGACCCAGTCCTCCTCGCCGCCCCGGCCGAGCATCTGCTCGATCTTGCTGTCGATGGAGTAGGCCCCGAACACGTCGGCGGTGATGGCGATCATCGCCTCCAGGTCCGCCGCCCGCGCCTGCCGGATCACGACCTCCTGCGCGTCCGCATCCATCGCCGATCACCTCGTCGAGCCGCCCTGGCGCCGCTGGACGTTCCGCCGGCGCCGCCGCTACAATCCGCCACCAGGATAGCGGCTCGATCGGCCGCGCAACAGGTCCGGGATGAAACGGACGTTCACCATCCTCGTCACGTTGGCGGCCGCGGCCGCCTGCCTTGGCCAGTCCCGACCGGCTGAGCGGCAGCGACACCGTCGCCTGGTGCCGACGGTCGCGCAGGCCGTCCGGCCGGAGATCGAGCGCCGCCTGGCGGATCGCGAGAAGAAGGTGCGGGAGCAACTGGCCGTGGCCCTGCGGGTGCCGGCGCTGTTCAAGCTGCCGGTGCGCCTTCGGTGCGCGTCCGATCCCTGGGCCGGCATGCGGGACCTGGAGGACCAGGGACTGCGGATCGCGGGGGCCGTCCGCGGCGGCCCCGACGCCCTGCCGGGCCTGCTGGATCGCCTGTGCGAGGCGTGCGGTAAACCGACCGCCCCCGCCCCGCCGCCCGAGGCGGGGAAGCTCCGTTCGCTGTCGGACCACGTTCGCTACGCAAGGGCCGTGCTGGATGCCGCCGCGAAGGCCCGCGCGGAGGCCCTCGCCAAGCTGCCCGCCGACGCACGGACGTTCGGGTACGACTGGCCGGCGGTGACGGTCCGGACGTTCGGCCCGCAGGTGCACATGACGGACAAGGCGCGGCCGCTGCTCCAGAACGACCGCGCCTTCTGCGGGCTGATCCAGACGCGCTGCGACTGGCCCAAGCTGGTGGTGGCGGCCAAGCTGCTGGCTGCCCTGGGACGACGGCAGCACCTTACGTCGCTGGCCGCGGCGTGCGAGGGCGCCGAATCGCGGGCGACGAACGGCGACGGCGTGACGGGCACGCTGCTCTATCGCAGCGAGTGCGACGCCGGGGCGATCCTCATCGGCGGGCCGGGCGCGAACACGTACCGTCCCGCCGGGCCCGTCGCGCTGCTCGTGGACGTCGGCGGCAACGACGTCTACCGCGGCAAGGTCGCCGCCGGCTTCGACGCCAACCACGGCCTCGCCGTGGTGATCGATCTGGACGGCAACGACACGTACGAGCCCGACCCGCTGGGGCTGGCGACGGGCCGGCTCGGCGTCGGGCTGCTGATCGACCGCCGCGGCGACGACGTCTACCGGCTCGCACCGGGCTCCGGCGGCACGGCGTTCGGAGGCATCGGCGTGCTGCTGGACGCCGACGGCAACGACACGTACACGGGCTCGCGGTTCACCCAGGGCACCGCCGTCGCCGGCGTGGGGCTGCTGCTGGACCTCGCCGGGGACGACCGGTACACGAGCTTCGGCTTCGCCCTGGGCCTCGGCGCGCCCGGCGGCGTCGGCGCCGTCATCGACGCCCGCGGCAGCGACGCCTACCAGTGCGGGCGCAAGTACCCCAGCGGCTACAACCGCAGCGACCACCCCGACGTCAAGCCCGGCCACCCCGCGTTCCAGTACACCGCCTTCGGCCTGGCCGCGGGGCTCGGCCGGCGGGTCCTGTCGCCCAAGCCGAAGGACCACGCCTACAACCTGGCCGGCGGGCTGGGCATGGTGCTGGACCTGGCCGGGCGCGACCGCTACGACAGCTCGAACTTCTCCCAAGGCTGCGGGTACTTCTTCGGCGTGGGGCTGAAGCTGGACCTGGCCGGCGACGACGTGCACGGCGCCGCGCGCTACGGCCACGCCGCCGGCGCCCACTTCGGCATGGGGCTGTTCGCCGACTACGCCGGCCGCGATACCTACACCAGCACGGGCCCGACGTACAACGGGGGCTGCGCGTGGGACCGCAGCGCGTTCCTGTTCGTCGACGGCGCCGGCGACGACGCGTATCTCCTCGAGCGTTCCGCCGGGCCGGGGCGGGCCGACATCAACTCCTGGGCCGCCTTCGCCGACCTGGCGGGCGACGACCGATACGTGACCCCCGCCGGGCTGGGCCGGGCCTCCCGGAACGCCCTGGCCGCGTTCCTCGACCTCGCGGGAGCCGACGACTACCGCCGCGCCGGCAGGAGCGGCGACTTCCAGCCCGCCGACGGAGCGACCCACCACACGCCCGACGGCGGCCTGTTCCTCGACCGCGGCGAGAAGTGAGCCGCGCGGCTGCGCCCGGCGAGCGCGTCGCCTCAGGCGACCGGCTGCCAGCCCTTTTCGTAGTCGCGTGTCCAGAGCTTCATGGCCTCGGCGTCGCCGACGATGCGGCCCGTCTTCGCATCGCAGCGCAGCGACCGCCCGACGCGCCAGGCGATGTTGCCCAGGTGGCTCAGGTGCGCGCTCTTGCTGCCTTCGTCGATACTCGCGTGGAGCTTCGCCCGGCCGCGAATGCCGTCCAGGAAGTTCCGGAGGTGGTCGGCATCGCCGCCGCGGCCGGTGCCCTTGGCGATCTCCTTGCCGCCCCGGTCATAGGCGACGTAGCCGCTGCCGCGGATGAGCAGCGTTCCGGCTTCGCCGAAGAAGGCGACGTCGCACTGTGGATCGATCGGCGTGCGCGGCAGGCAGCTTCGCCCTTCCCAGAGGACGAGCGTCTCGCCGAAGTCGAAGGCGACGGCGTTGGTGTCCGGCGTCTCCTGGTCGTCGTCGTGGAGGTACCGCCCGCCGGTCGAGGCGACGTGGCGAGGGCAATCGACGCCCAGGCCCCAGCGAATGAGGTCCAGCATGTGCACGCCGTTGTTGCCCAGCTCGCCCGTTCCCCAGTGCCAGAACCAGTGCCAGTTGTAGTGGACGACGTTGTCGCGGTACGGCCGCCGGGGGGCCGGGCCCTGCCACAGGTCGTAGTCCAGCCAGTCCGGCACGGCGGCGCGCCGGCCCTTGCCGATGCTCGGGCGGGCGTTCAGGTACCAGCTCTTGGCGTACCGCACGCGGCCGATCAGCCCTTCGCGAAGCCGGGCGACCGCCTCGATGAGGCCCGGCCAGCTCCGCCGCTGCGTGCCGTGCTGGACGACTCGCTTGTGCTTCCGCGCGGCGGCGACGAGCAGTTCGCCCTCGCGGGCGTTGTGGCTGCACGGCTTCTCGACGTAGACGTGCTTCCCGGCCGCGCAGGCCAGGATCGCCGCCGGGCTGTGCCAGTGGTCCGGCGCCGCGATGATCAGGGCGTCGACGGCCTTGTCCTCGAGGATCCGGCGGAAGTCCGTCACGCCCTTGGGGCGCCGGGACTGCACCGCCTCGACGCCCTTGGCGGCGAGGGCCATGTTCCGGCTGTCGACGTCGCAGACGTAGGCGATCTCCGCACCGGGCAGGCGGGCCATGGTCATCGCCAGCGACGCGCCCCGGCCGGGGGTGCGCCGGTTGTTGGATCGGGACGTCCCCATCACGCCGACGACGACCTTCTCGTTGGGGCTGCCCTGCCCTCCCGCGACGGTCCTCGGCCCGAGCGCCGTCAGCCCCGCCGCGGCCGCCAGGCTGCCCTTGAGGAAGTCCCGCCGGTCCGTCCCGGACGGCTGCCTGCCTTGCGGTCCCATCTGTGCCTCCCGCCGGGCCGGGCCCGGCTTGCGCGCTACTCCTTCCTGGCCCGTCCCACGTGGGCGGTCGGCGTGGCGCGGTATTCGTCGAAGCGCTGCGCGACCTTGGCCTTCGCCGCGTTGTGGCGGTGCAGGACCAGGCGATAGCGCAGAGTCAGCTTCTCGCCGGGCCGGATCGCCCGCGAGGCGTGCATGTTGAACGACGCCCCGGCCCAGCCGTCGTTGCGGCAGTGCCACGCCGTGGGATGGTTGGGGTTGTCCGGGTGGTCGAGGACGGCCACGCCGCCCCACCGCCCGGGCGCGACGGGCCCGGACTGGTCGATCCAGGCGGCGCGCTTCGTGTGGGCGTGCTGCTCGTTGCGATCACCGGCGGCGTTGACGATCTGGCCGCCGCCGTCGAAGACGGTCATCGACGCCGCGACCCGCACGGCCAGGAAGCCGAAGTTCGTCTTGCCGAGCGTCACGGGCTTCGCCCCGGCCGGGGCGAACTCCAGGTCCACGTCGACCAGGCGCCAGTCCTCCGCGGCGCGGTAGAACGTCAGGCTCCGCCGCCCGCGGAGGATCGCCCGCCCGCCGGCGACCCATCGCGTCTTGTGGACCAGCCGGCAGGACACGGGGCCGTCCTCCAGCCCATCGAAGCCGTCGTGCGCGATGACGCCCCCCCGCTGCGACCAGAAGTCCTGCCCGTCCACGCTGGCGTGGGCGATCCAGATCGAGCGGTGGTGGGCGTGGCTGCCCGTCGGGTCGTGCGGCTTGCCGACCTCCGTCAGCGACGCGCCGTCCGGCCCGTGGACCGGGTACAGGAACGGGCGGCGGATGGCGAGGGCGTCGCCCTTGGGCGGCTCCCGGACCGGGCCGACGTGGTATGACGTCACCAGCTCCCGCCCCTCGCGGACGTGCAGCATGCCGCCGACGGGCCAGAGCGGGCGGACCTGCATCCGCGGGAACCAGCGGACGGGCGTAGCGCGGCCGTCGGCGTCGAAGCCGCGAAGGTTGCGCGGTGGATAGGGCACCTGGATGAGCCGCCCCTTGCGGGCGACGCCGAAGCGCAGGCGGTATCGGGCCGCCCCCCGCGGCGCGCTGTGCACGATCCACGTCAGCGTGCCGGCCTGCTTGATCCCGGGAGGGGTCCGGCCGGCGGCATGCCCGCCCAGGTAGCTCACCTCGTCCGTCGTGCCGGGCAGGAGGCGGCGCCTCTTCGGGCGCGGCTGGACGAGCGAGTCGAACTGGACCGGCTGCTCGACGGCCTTCCCGCCGGCAGAGACGCACTCCAGCCGCAGCGTTCGCTCGTCCACGGCGCCGGCGGCGCCCAGGTCCGCGAGGATCCCGCTGAAGTCGACCGGGCAGCAGACGGGCACGAAGCGGCTCGCCTTCGGCAGGTCCTTCACCTCGATCGGGATGGAGAACCAGCGGAAGGCAGCGCCGCCGCTTCGGGCCGCCGCGGGGGGCTCGCGCTGCTTGGCATCCTCTCCCGGCACGGGCGCCTCCCAACCCACGAGGACCAGCACGGCCGCCAGCGGCCACGGCGCGGCGGCCGGGCCCATCCCCCTGGAAGTCCGCAGCATCCTCATTGCCTCACCGCCTGGATTCGCCGGGGCCGTCTGCTACAGCCGCCAGGGCGACCGCAGGGAGCGCATGAGCATGCGGCTGGCCTGCTCGTCGCCGATGATCTGCTCCTTGGCCGGGTCCCACTTGATCCGCCGCCCGGTGCGGACGGCGATGTCGCCGAGGTGGCTGATCGTGTCCGACCGCACCGCGTCGACGATGTTGCTGACGGGCTGGGAGCGGGTCTTGATGGCGTCGAGCAGGTTCTGCCCGTGGTGGCCGCTGACGGGCAGGTGGATCTCGTCCGGGCCGATCTTCGAGCTCGCCAGCGAGGCCGGATCGGTCTTGAACTTGCCGCGGCCGCGCCCGACCTGGACCCGCCCCTTCGTGCCGTAGAAGATGGTCATGTCCGTGCCGTCGATGAACTTGAACTCGACGCCGTTGGCATAGCGGCCGCGGACCTTCCAGTGCGTGATGCTGGTGAAGAGGCCCTCGGTGGGGATCGTGCCCGTGCCCTCGATCTCGACGGGCACGGCGTCCTGGAGGTCCCAGCCCCAGACGGCGATGTCCAGGGGGTGGGCGCCCCAGCCGGCGATGAAGCCGATGGCGTTGTCGTAGTGGTGGTACGTGCCGGCGGCGGTGCAGCGGTCGCGCGTGTAGGGCGAGACGGGCGCGGGGCCCAGCCAGAGGTTGTAGTCGAACCCCTCCGGCACGGGGATCGGCGTGGTGGAGCCGCCGGAGGCCCCCGCGGGCGCCCAGACCTCGACCTTCTTGAGCTCGCCGATCCGCCCGTTGAGGACCAGCTCGCAGGCCTGGCGCAGGTGCGCGCTGGAGCGCTGCTGCGTGCCGTACTGGAAGACGCTGCCGTAGCGCTCGATGGCCTTGCGCAGCTCGATGTCCCACCGGACGCACAGCCCGAGGGGCTTCTCGACGTACATGTCCTTGCCGGCCTTCGCCGCGGCGAGGGCGATCGGCACGTGCCAGTGGTCCGGCGTGGCGATCACGACGGCGTCGACGTCGTCGCGCGCGAGCAGCTCGCGGAAATCCGTGTAGGTCTTGCAGACCTTGCCGCCGTACTGCCGGTCGATCCGGGCGGCCGCCCGCTCCTGGCGGGATTGGAACGCGTCGGCCACGGCGACGGACTGGCAGTCCTTCAGGCCCAGGAAGCCGCCCATCACGCCGCTGCCGCGCCCGCCCACGCCGATGTGCCCCATCGCGATGCGGTTGCTCGGGGCCTTCGCCCCGAAGACGGTGGACGGCACGATCGTCGGACACGCCACGGCCGCGCCCGCCGCCGCGCCGGTTCGCCTCAGGAAACCACGTCTCGTGAGCTCGGTTCGCTTCATCGTTCTCTCCGTTGCTGGAGCCTTACTTCGTCCGGCTGAACGCCTTCCACTCCGTCTCCATCGCCTTCGCGTCGGCCCGCCCCGTATGCACGAGAAGGCGGTATCGCAACGTCATGCTCTTGCCGGCCTTGAGGGTGTAGGGCTCGCTGAACAGCAAGGCCGGGCTGAAGTAGTTAAACGGGATGTTGGCCCGCGCGGCCACGTACCACGGCGAGGGATGCCGCAGGTTGCCGGGGTGGTCGAAGATGGCGATGCCGGCGGGCTTGCCGGGGGCGAGCTCGCCGCTCCAGGCCACCCACCGGGCCTTCTTGCCGTGCGCGGCGAGGTCGCGGAGGCCCTCGCTGTTGAGGACCTTCCAGTTCCGCGTCGCCTTCGCCAGCCGCGCCGAGAAGCCCGCGTACCCCCCGCCGTGCTCGCCGCCCCGCAGCACGGCGTCGGTCTTGCCGGCCGTGAACGTGCCCTGCCAGTCGACCCGGTAGCTGCCGTCGGTCGCCGGGGCGGTCACCGTGATGATGCGCTTCTCCGTCAGCACGTCCGGCTTGCCCGGCGGGTGGTAGACGAGCGACAGCTCGATGCGGGCGTCGTGGCCCTTCGGCGGGGCGATCCGGACGCCCGTGACGACCGTCCTGCCGGGGGACCGGCCCGTCTTGCGGTCCTCCTCCCAGTAGTTCAGGGCGTTGATGTACTTCCAGCAGAACCACGCCGCGCGGTGCCAGGGGTGGTCCGGCGGGCGGTGCCACGTCAGCGCCGAGCCGTCCGGCAGGGCCAGCGGGTCGAAGCAGGGCTTGCCGCTCTCGTCGGTCTTGTGGCGGTACCGCCAGACGACGCGGTCGTGGTTCATCAGGGCCAGGGACGTCTCCGTCCCCGACCACGTGTAGCTCGGCTTGGCGGTCATGATGGCGGCGGCCTTCCTGGCTTGCTTGGCCGGATCGAGGCCGTAGATCTCCATCTCCCGCACGGCCGGCGAGGCCCCGTAGCAGCCGGTGATCTTCAGCTCCACGGAGGTGCACGGCACGGGCGGGAAGGCGACGGTCAGGCGGCGGTCGTCGTATTGCGCGTTGCGCACGGCCTTGGCCACCTTGCCGTCGCAGAGGATGTCGAAGTCCTTCGGCGCGTAGCTGTGATGCTCGTAGCTGAGGATGCGGACGACGGCGACGCGCCGCGGCTCGGGGAAGGTGACGACCAGGCGATAGAGCTTCTGCCCGTTGGCCTCGTCCCAGTAGGTGGCGGGTTTCCCGTCGATGGCAGCCTGGTCGCCGCCGGCAGCGCCGTCCTTCTCCAGCCCGTCGGGGCTGGTGGCCTTGGCGTCGAGGGCGAGGTTTCGCGGCTTGGACAGCTCGATCAGGACGCGTGTGGCCTCGGCGCGGACGCTTGGAGCGGCCGAGGAGGCCAGCACTCGCTCCAGGGCGGCCTTGGCCTCGCGGGGCTGGGGCTTCCACAGGGCGTCGGCGATTTTCACGGCGGCCAGGCCCGCCTCGTTGGCCAGTCCGGGCGTCGTCAGGCAGCCGCACGCCAGGCGCAGGGCCTCGGGGCAGTGCACGCCGGCCAGTCCGCCGAGCAGGGCCCGCTTCTCCTGGGCCCGATCCGCCGCCGCCATCGCGCGGGCGTACAGCTTCGCCAGTGCCGGGGGCTTGCGGTCCGCCGCCCGGGCCGACAGGCCGACGAAGCCCCGCAAGGCGAGCACCTTCGAGACCGGGTCGCCGGACGATTCAGCCAGGGCGAGCAGGTCCTCCAGCGGGGCCGCGTCGGGCCACTCCGCCAGGGCGCGGATGCCCGCGGCCCGCAGGTCGGGGGCCTTCGAGGCGGCGGCGTTGCGGATCTCCCGCAGCGCCTTGGGCCCGCCCAGGCGGGCGAGAACACGCAGCAGGGATCCCGTGAAGGCGGCGTCCTCGGGGTCGACGGCGCCGAGGAGGCGGTCGGTGCCCTTGGCCGCCCCGCCGCGCCGGCAGATCGCCGCGAGCGCCTGCTCCAGGTTCCAGCGGTCGGCGTCGGACCCGACCTTCCCCAGGCGCGCCAGGACGGCGGGCAGCGCCGACAGATCCGCGAGCTGGCCGAGGCCCTTGACCGCCTCGGACCGGACGCCGGCGTCGGCGTCGCCCGCGGCGGCCAGGAACGCCTCCACGGCCGACCGCGCGCCGCGCTGCCGCAGGGCGGCGATCAGTTCGCGCCGGACAGCCGGCGGCGCGGACTTCAGCCCCTGCACCATGGCGGGGTCCACGTCGTCGCCGCGGAGGCGCTGCAGGCCGGCGCGGGCGATCTGGCGGTCGGTGCCCTCGGCGCCCGCGGCGAGCTTCGCCAGCAGCCCGACCGTCGAGGCGTTGCCCACCTCGCCCAGCGCCGCCAGGGCCGCGCGGCGGACCGTGGCGTCCCGGCTGGACGCCTCCTTCGCGATGGCCGGCAGCGCCGAGGTGACGCGACGCCGCCCCAGCGTCTCGATCAGCGCCGCCCGCGCCGGCGGCGGCAGCGCGGCCAGCCCGGCAGCCAGCGACCCCAGCAGCTTCGGGTCGCGGGCGATGCGCACGGCCCGGACGGCGGCCCGCTGCATGGCGGAATCGTCGCCGGACAGCGCCGCGGCGATCTGCCGCGCGGCGTCCTGCTTCTGCGTGGCGATCCGCCCGGGGAAGGCCGCCACGCGGATGTGCTTCGGCTGCGCCGGGTCGGACAGGTCGCGGAAGACGGCGGCCGCCCGGTCCGACTTGCCCTCCGCCAGCAGCCCTTCCGCACAGCGAAGCATCGCCCGGGCCAGCGGCGTGCGGAGCGACTGGGGAAGCTTCGCCTTCGCCGCAACGAGGGCATCGAGGGCCGCCTCGCCGCCGATCTTGCCCAGCGCGTCGACGGCCGCCGCCGCGGCTTCCAGGTCCTTCCCGCCGAGGACCTCGCCGAGGGCCGCCGCGCTGCCGGCGTCGCGCCGCTCGCCGAGCGAGCCGATCAGTCCGACCCGCACGCCCCCCTTCGCCTTGCCCAGGGCCGCCCGCAGGGCCGCCAGCGCCGCGGCGCCCGGGATCCGTTCCAGCGCCGACCGCGCCGGCTGCGAGAGCTTCTCGTCCGTCAGCAGGGCCGCCAGGACGGGCACCTCGGCCTCGCCGCCGATCAGCGAGAGCTGACCGCAGACGAACTCCCTGACGTCGGGGCTCACGTCGGAGGCCAGCATGGCGGCGAGCTTTGCGGCCAGTCGCTTCCGGGCGGCCGGGTCGCGAGAAGCGCCGTAGACGAGCTTCTCCACGGCCGCCAGGGGCTTGCGACTCTGCCCGAACCGGTAGGTCCGGACGGCCTTCAGGGCCGCATCGACCTGCGCCTCGGAGGGCGCCCCGCCCGCTGCCGGGGCGGGGAGCGTCACCTGCCCCGTCGCCGCCCACTCCGTGCCGCGGAGCATCAGCGCCTGCCAGCCGGGGCTGCCCATGGCCTTCGTGTCGTGGCCGAGAACCAAGTTGAAGCCGCGTCCCTGGCCGAACCGCGTGCAGAAGGCGACGGGCTCGTCGGCGCCCGAGCCGCCCCGGTCCTTCGCCGAGAAGGCCGTCGCCAGCACCGTCGCCTTCGGCTGGGCGGCCATGCGGTGCCACAGCTCGTCGAAGATGCGGAACTCGCCCATCCCGGCCGTGACGGGGTGCGCCTCGTCGGCGACCTTCACCGCGAATTCGTGGCGCCGCCCGTGGCCGGTCTTGCCCATGCCCCAGGTCGCGCCGATGATCTGCTGGAACTCCGGCCAGCTCTGGCAGGCCGTGCTGGCGGCGTGGAAGACCACCATCCCCCCGCCGGAGCGGACGAAGTCGAGGAAGGCCTTCTCCGTGCCGGCGTCCCAGACGCGCTGCTTGATGTTGGGCCAGGGGGTCCAGTTGCTGACGATCGCGTCGCACGTCCGGAAGGCCGCGGCGTCGAGCTTCTCCGGCTCGTTCGTCACGGTGACGGCGAAGCGCCCGCTGGCCTCGTAGAGCTTCGCCAGCGCGGGCGTGGTGGTCCGCCAGTCGTGGTTGTTCCGCCCGCTGAGCAGCAGCACGCGGACCTTCGGCGCCCCGGACGCCGCGCTCGTCGCCGCGATCATCGCGGCCAGCACCACCGCGCCGGATCGCATCTTCTGCACGAACATGGATTGCTCCTTCAACGGGTTCAACGCACAAGACCGCGGACGCGGCTGCGCATTCCGGGCCCTCCGCCGTCGCCGGCGCTCATCCCTCGTTCCGCGGCGCGCTACAGCAGCGGCCTCAGGTGCTCGATGCTTCTCTCGGCCTGCTCGACCGTGCCGCACTCGACGCTGAAGACGATGTCCCGCTCGCAGCCCCGGCAGATCTCGATGACCTTCGCCCAGTCGATCACGCCGTCGCCGCAGGCGCATCCGACGGCCGTGCCCGTCACCGCCCCGCGCTCGGCGTCGGACTGCTCCACCGTGATGTCCTTGGCGTGCAGGTGGATCAGCCGGTCGGCGACCCGCCGGAGCCAGGCGAGCGGGTCCTGCCCGGCCAGGTAGCTGTTGCCCGTGTCGAAGTTGATCCCGATCACCGGCGAATCGACCAGCCCGTAGATCCGGTCCAGCCCGTCGGGGGTCTTGCTGTACTGCTGGTGGGGCTCCAGGCCGATCAGGATCCCCCGCGGCTCGGCGGCCTTCGCCGCCTCGGTCAGGACGTACTTCATCAGCACATGGTCCTCCTCCTCGCTGGTGAAGTCGGGCTTGGGGCCCTCGTCGGTGTTGACGATGGGCGCGCCGCACTCGGCCGCGAAGCGGATGGACTGCTTGAGGTACTCCGTGCTGATCTCCGGCTTGCAGAGCGGCGTGTGCGCCGACAGGCTGGACAGCCCGATGCCCGCCTTCTCGCATGCCCGCCGGAGGCGGTAGGGATCGTCGAGCATGGAGACGCTGTGGAAGTACCCGGCCTCGCTGAGCAGCTCGCGTCCCCAGTGGACCATCGGCTCGACGAACTCGTAGCCCAGCTCGGCGGCCTTCTCGACGCCCCACTCGAAGCTCTTGTCCTCGTGCCGCACGAACTCCATGTTGACGCCCAGGCGAACCGTTCCCATGCTGCATGCTCCTTGTCTAGCCGCGAGTGTGATGACCCGTCCGGCGGCATTGCATCCGCCGCCGGCTGACGTATAGTACACGAGTTGCCCCCGGGAGTCGAAAGGGGCTTTGCCGAACGCATGGTCAGGAGAGAGTGATGAACCGACGACGAACGCAACGAACCGTGCTGGCTGTTCTGTGCCTGGCTGGCTGGCAGGCGGCGCTTGGGGCGGGCGCCCCGGCCGCCGGGCCCGCCTCGCCCCCGCCGCTTCCGAAGCCCGACAAGGACGGCTTCATCCGCCTGTTCAACGGCAAGAACCTGACCGGGTGGGTCGGCTCGACGGGCGGCTACGGCGCCGAGGACGGCGTGATGTACTGCAAGCCGCGCGGTGGCGGGAACCTCTTCACGGCGCACCAGTTCGGCGACTTCATCCTGAAGTTCGACTTCAAGCTGCCCCCCGGGGGCAATAACGGGCTGGCGATTCGCTCGCCGCTGAAGGGCAACCCGGCCTACGCGGGCATGGAGCTTCAGATCCTCGACAACAGCTCGCCGCGCTACGCCAAGCTCCGCCCGGCGCAGTACCACGGCAGCATCTACGACATCGTGGCCGCCAAGCGCGGGCACCTCAAGCCCGTCGGCGAGTGGAACAGCCAGGAGGTCCGCGCGCTGGGCTCGCGGATCACCATCATCCTGAACGGCGAGACGATCGTCGAGGCGAACCTGGACGAGGTCCGCGCGACGGTGGACCCGAAGATCGTCGCCCGCCACCCGGGGCTCAGCCGCCACAAAGGGCACATCGGGTGGATGGGCCACGGCGCCCGCCTGGAGTTCCGCGACATCCGCATCAAGCCCTTCCCGCCGTACACGGTCGGCCCGCACAACACGCCGCCGAAGGGCTTCACGGCGCTGTTCAACGGCAAGGACCTGACCGGCTGGAAGGGGCTGGTGGGCAACCCCAAGACGCGGGCGAAGATGACGCCGGAGCAGCTCGCCGCCGCCCAGAAGAAGGCCGACGAGCGGGTTCAGGCCCACTGGAGAATCAAGGACGCCACGCTGGTCTTCGACGGCAAGGACGGGCCGCTGTGCACGGCGAAGGACTACGGCGACTTCGAGATGTACGTGGACTGGAAGATCCACGCCGGCGGGGACAGCGGCATCTACCTTCGCGGCAGCCCGCAGGTGCAGATCTGGAACCGCAAGGAGGGCTCCGGCGGGCTGTACAACAACCAGAAGAACCCCCGCAAGCCGCTCGTCTGCGCGGACAACCCCCCGGAGCAGTGGAACCGCTTCCGGATCCGGATGATCGGCGAGCGCGTCTGGGTGTGGCTCAACGGCCAGAAGGTCGTCGACAACACCGTCATGGAGAACTACTGGAAGCGCGAGATCCCCATCTATCCCACGGGCCAGATCGAGCTCCAGAACCACGGCTCGACGCTCTGGTTCCGCAACATCTACCTCCGCGAGATCCCGCGGAAGGAGTAGGCGACCGACGGCGCCGCCGCGGCCCGTCCGCTGTTCCGCGGCGAGCGCGTGACGGTGGACCTCCCGCCGCCGTTTTCCCGTTCCCGGCTGCCGCGGCAGCTTGTATGCTGCGGGGCATGCGAGGTCCGGCTGCCAGGGTGCTGATCTGTCTTATCCCGGGGTGGATGTCGGTCTGCTGCGCGGGGGCCGCGCCGGGCCTGGAGGGGGCCGCCGTGTCCGAGCCGCGCCGCATCACCATCCACACCGACGACGTCGTGCACCGGCGCTTCGGCGGCGTGGGGTTTCACGTCTACCACCACGTCTTCGACTCGACGAAGCGGCACCTCGACGAGGTGCTCGCCAAGCGATGGCGGGAGCTGAACCCCTCCTTCGCCCGCATGAACGACAAGTGGGACTGGGACCGCGCGACGCTCGACAAGGTGGCGGAGCACATCCTCCGGCTGAAGGCGACCGGCACGGAGGTCTACCTGACGACCTGGAACCCGCGGGACACCCGGGCGGGCGCCGACCGGGCCGCCTACGCGAAGCGCGTCGTGGACAACCTCGAGTACCTCGTGCGGCGGAGGGGCTGCACGAACATCCGGACCTACTGCATGACCAACGAGCTGTCGCTGGGCCGGTGGGGCGTGCTGCGGCGCGACCTGCCGAAGTTCCGCGACTACCACCGCGAGCTGTTCGCGGAGCTGCGGCGGCGCAAGCTCGACATCCGCCTGCTCGCCACCGACGCCTCGCCCGTCGGCCGCTGGGATACGATCGACTGGGCCGCCGAGAACATGGACGACCTCACCGGCGTCTACGGCGGGCACCACTACGTCAACAAGCACGCCCTGGACGATCCGAAGTTCTACGGGTGGTTCCGCTCGCAGGTCGCGCGGGCGGCCGGCGTCGCGCGCCGATGCGGCAAGGACTTCATCCTCGGCGAGTTCGGCTGCAAGCAGGACGGCCGCGTCATCGGCGGCGTCAAGATGGACCGCTGCGTCTACTGGGACACGCCGCAAGAGCCCCTGGTGGCCCTCCAGCTTGCCGAGGCGGCCCTCGCCGCGATCAACGGCGGGGCCTACGCCATGGGCTGCTGGACGTTCAGCGACTTCCCCGACCCCGCGCCCGGGCGCAAGTACATGAACAAGTGGGGCACGTTCCGCTGGAGCGGCACGGACTACCGGACGCGCGACCACTACTACGCCTACGGGCTGCTGACGAAGTTCTTCCGGGGTCCCGCCATCGTGCTGCGGACCGAGGCGGCCGACGCCCTGCTCCGCGTCGCGGCCGTGCGCCACCACGGCGCGAAGACCTGGTCCATCGCGATCGTCAACCGCGGCGGCGCGCCGGCGCGCGTGCGGGTCGGCTGGGTCAGCGCAGAGGCCCGGGCGATCCGCGGCGCCGCGTTCCGGAAGTACGTCTACGACCCGAGGCACGTCCCGCAGCACCGCTTCGGCGACCTCCAGGCACCTGCCGGCACCGTCGCCCTGCGGAACGGTCACCTGGAGGACACGCTGGCGGCAGGGACGTTGACGGTCTACACGACGGCGTACGACGACCGGCCGCCGGAGGCGGTCCGGGACCTGCGCGCCCGGCGCACGCCCGACGGCAAGGTGCGCCTGACGTGGAGCCCCAGCCCGGAGCCCGACCTGTGCTACTACCGGGTGTTCCGCTCGCACAAGGCGGACTTCGCGCCCGGCGTCGGCACGCAGATCGGCTCGACCGTCGCGGCGGAGTTCGTGGACGATGCCGCCCCCGCCCGCGCGAAAGCGCACTACGCCGTCCTGGCCGTGGACCAGTCCGGAAACGCCGGTGGGGCCGCGAAGGCGAGTCCCCGGTAGCGAGCCCGGAACGTCCGAAGCCCGGGCGGGCCGAAGGAAGGCAACGCCGACGGGCAGTTCCGCCGCCCGGGCAAGGTCACCCTCGTGGTGGACCAGGACGCCGACGGGTTCTACGTCGGCATTCCCGACAAGGGCGCGATCAGCCTGTTCGAGCCGTGGAACCTCTTCGATTCCGTGCTCGCGGACTGAAGCACGATCGCCGGTTCAGGAGGCCGGCTTCATCTCCCGCGCCCCGCGGCGGCAGGGCTTGCGGAGCTTGTACAGCGCGATCCGCTTGGCGATGCGGTCGGCCATCTGGCGATGCCCAATGCCCAGCGCCAGCGACCGCGCGCTGCGGGCCGTGGCGACCGCATCGTCGAACTGCCCCAGCTCGGCTTGGGCGGCCGCCAGGGCGTCCAGCATGTCGGGCTGCTTGTTCTTCGTGAGCTTGCAGGCCCACCCGGCCAGGCGCAGAGCCTCCTTGCCGTCTCGCAGGTCGGCCTCGTCGCTCGTCGCCAGCACCCACGCCAGCTCGCTCATGGCCTCGGGCCAGGTCGGGCGCTTGGCCAGGGCCAGCCGGAACTGCACCGCCGCGTCGCCGTCGCGCCCGATCCGCACCAGGCGCGTCGCCAGGTTGTAGTGCCGCAGCGCGGTCGGCTCGAGCTTGACCGCCGCCGCGAAGTGAAGGATCGCCTCCCGCTCGCGCCCCACCTTCGACAGCGCGACCCCCGCGTTGGTGTGCGCGCCCGCCCGCCGCGGCTGGACGGCCAGCACCTTCTCGTAGTGCTCGGCGGCCTCGCGGTACTTCCGCTGCACCAGCAGCGCGTAGGCCAGCCGCTCGCGCGTCTGCCAGTCGCCCTCGCGGAGGGAGACGGCCTTGGCGTAGTGGCCCGCGGCCTCCGGGCGCCGCCCCAGGCGCTCCAGCGCGATGCCCAGGTCGCGATGCCCCCCGGCCAGCTCGTCATTCAGCCGGACGGCCTCGGTCAGGTGATGGGCCGCCCCGCGGGGGTCCTTCTCCGCCAGCAGCGCCTGGCCGAGCATCAGGTGCGCCCGCGCGTTGGTGGGCGCCAGCTCGACCGCGCGGCGGTAGTGCGGCATCGCCTCGCCGCGTCGGCGCTGCGTCTCGAGCAGCCCGCCGAGGTCCAGGTGCACGGCCGCTTCCTCGCTCGCCTCCAGCGCCTTGTGGTAGTACCGGATGGCCTCCTCGGTCCGGCTGCGCCGACTGAGCAGCTTGGCGAGGTTCCGCAGCGCCCCGACGTGGTCGGGCTCGGCGGCCAGGACCTTCGCGAACTGCTCCTCGGCCTCCTTGAGCTTCCCCCCGCGGGCCAGCGCGATGGCGAGGTTGGTCCGCGCGTCGTGGTGGGCGGGGTTGGCCGCCAGCACCTCGCGGAAGCATGGCATGGCCTTTTTCGCCTCGCCCTTCCACAGCAGGGCCGCCCCGAGGTTGTTCCGCGCGTTCAGGTCGCGAGGCAGGATCGCCAGCGAGGCCTCGAAGTGCCCCGTCGCCTCGTCGAACCGGCCCTGCTGGAGAAGCGTCACGCCGAGCTGCTTCTCGTACTCGGCGCTGCCGGGCAGTTGCTGGATCAGCTTCCGCCACTGCTCGCCCGCGCCGGCATGGTCGCCGAAGCCGTACAGGCACAAGGCGTAGTTGCTCCGCAGCGCCAGGTCGTCCGGGCGGCGCTTCATCGCCTGCCGGTACGTGGCCAGCGCCTCGTCCCCGGCCTCCGGCAAGGTGAACTTGCGGTGGCGCTTCACCTCGCCGCGCCAGTGTGCCACGCGCTCGGCGTTGTCGAGCTGGCTGGTGAACGGCGGCCTCGAAACCTGCTTCACGATGATTCGGGCGATCTTGTAGCGGTCCCAGCCCGTCAGGGGGAGCCGCTCGAGGCACCGGCTCCGGGAGGGCGGCTCGACGGGCGCCGTCGCCGCCCCGCCCCCCGCCGGCAGCTTGTGCGCGAGCAGCTTCGTCACCTCCGGCAGCAGCGCGGCCGCGATGAGGTAGTTCCCCTCGTCGTTCATGTGGCAATGATCGAGGAAGAGATCCAGCCCCGGCAGGCCGTGCGGGCTGTTCGGGCGCTGCGCGAACCGCTTCTCGACGTCCACGAAGCCGTCGGCGTGCTTCGCCTCGCCGCGAAGGACCCGAGCGACGGCGCTGTCGGCCCGCACGCGGAGGACGTCCAGGTCCCGGGCGAGGACGAAATGCCGGCGGGCCTCTGCCGGCTCGCCCGCGGCCAGCAGGCTCCGCGCCAGCAGGTAGTGCAGGTCGGCGAAGCGAGCGTCGATCTTCTCCGCCGCCCGGAAGTGCCGGATCGCCTCGGCGTGCCTGGCGCCCAGGGCCGCGACGACGCCGGCCTTGTTGAGCTCCTTCCAGCGGGCCAGGTCCTTCTCGCTCAGGTCGCGGCGGTGGTGCGACATGAACGGGGCGCAGTCGCGCAGGTTGGTGGCCACGGTGCAGAGCACGCTGCGCGCCCCGCTTTCCCTCGCGGCGGCCAGGATGTCCCGGACGTTGGCCCCGAGGTGCTCGAAAGTCCGGTTCAGTCGCGGGTCGTCGGCCTCGACGTAGCCGCCGACGAACGTCTCCATGCCGCGCCAGACTCGCGGGCGCGCCCCGCCCAGACCCCGGATCGCGCTGCCCACGAGCTGGCCCGTGCGTGTGCCCTTGATCCAGATGCTCGCGCGGATCGTCGTCAGGTTGGGCGAGAACTGGGTGAAGGCGTCGGAGATCCCGTAGGGCCCGACGACGTCGTTGTTGCCGATGTAGACGACGAACAGGTCCGGCTCGTACTTCCGGGCGTCCAGCGCGACGGCCCGGGCGACGTGGGAGCTCATGCCCTCCATGGCGGCGTTGACCAGCTCGAACCGCACGTCGGGGTGGCGGTCGATCAGCATGGCCCGGAGGATCCGCGAGAAGCTGAAGGCCGGCTCGGGCGAGCCCATCGCCGCCGACCCGCCGAAGACGAAGATGCGGATCGTCCGGGGCGGCTTCTTCCCGGCGATGCGGAACGGCAGCGGCGCCTTGGAGCCCGTCGGCGGGAAAAACCGCCAGGCGAACCGCTGGTTGCAGGTGACATCGCTCGACCCCGGAACGGCGGCAAAGAAGCCCGTGGCGTACCCGTAGCCGAACAGCCGCAGCGCCAGCTCCAGCAGCAGGAAGAACGCCGCCGGAACGGCCGTCATCGCGATCAGGCGGAACAGCCACTTCCGCGCTCCGGTCGGCCCGGCGGGACGCCTTGGCGCGGACCTCTCGACGGCGAGCGTCCCGTCGTCGGGCCTTTCGGCGCCGGTCGCCTCGATAGATGCCGAGTCCTGTTCCATGCTCCTCGTGGGTCAGGGGGACGGCCCTGCGCTCCGCGTCGCCGCCCACAGGGCGCGAACGTCGATTATACCCATCCGGGCGTCGCGAATCCCCTCCGTCCCGATGCCGATGGGTGCGATCGGTCGGCCCCGCGGTGCTCGCCCCGTGATCTTGTCGCGGACCGCCGCTGCCCGTATGATAGTCCGTCTGCATCCTTGTCGTGCCGTCTGACCCCAAGGAGCCCGCTATGAAGCGCCCGATGCTTGCCGTCTTGCTCCTGCCCGCCGTGCTGCACGCCGCCGCGGCGCCCCTCGCGGCGCAGGTCCAGGAGCTGGTCCCCTTCGTCATCCCGGCTACGCCGAGCCCCAGGTCGCTCGTGACCGTGTCGCGCCCGCAGCCGCTGGCCCCCGGCGGTGAGCGCATCGCCGCGCGGGACGGGCACTTCCACCGCGGCGGGCGTCGCGTCCGCGTCTGGGGCGTCAACACGTGCTTCGGCGCGAGCTTTCCCACCCACGAGGACGCGGAGAAGGTCGCCGAGCGACTCGCCCGGGCCGGGATCAACTCCGTCCGCCTGCACCACATGGACATGCAGAACTTCCCCAGCGGCATCTGGGACCCGAAGGACCCCAGGAGGCTGTCGGCGGAAGCCCTGGATCGGCTCGATTACTTCATCGACCAGCTCGCGCGCCGCGGCATCAGCGTCAACGCCAACCTGCACGTCTCGCGGACGCACAGCCGTGTGCTCTCCCTGCCGCAACAGGGCGACATGCCCAGCTTCGACAAGATCATCGGCATCTTCACGCCGAAGCTCATCGCCGCCCAGAAGGCCTACGCCCGCGACCTGCTGACGCACGTCAACCGGTACCGCAAGGTCCGCTACGCCGACGACCCCGCCGTGGCGTTCGTCGAGATCACCAACGAGAACAGCTTGTTCATGTGGGGCGCCGAGAGCCGCCTTCGCCGCCTCGGGCCGTACTACGCGAAGATCCTCCGCGGCCTGTGGGCCGGCTGGCTGAAGAAGCGCTACGGCTCGACGGGCGCGCTGCGCAAGGCTTGGAGCCGGGGCGCCCAGCCCTTGGGGAAGAACCTGATCGGGGACGCGGCCTTCACCCTCCAGCCACCAGCTGATGCCAACGCGCCGCGCTGGTCGCTGGAGCAGCACGCGGGCACGAAGGCGAGCGTCCGGAAGCTCGACGGCACGGCGAACGCCGGGCGCGTCGAGATCGGCCGGATCGACGGAACCGACTGGCACGTCCAGCTCAAGAACGTCCGCCTGCCCCTGCGCGGCGGGCAGTACTACACGCTGGCGTTCCGCGCCCGGGCCGAAGCGCCGCGCGGGATCGGCGTGGCCGTCGGGCAGGACCACGAGCCGTGGCGCAACCTGGGCCTCAGCCGCAACATCCAGCTCGGCCGGGCGTGGAAGAGCTTCCGCATAGGCTTCACGGCCCAGGCCGACGACGACAACGCCCGCGTGAGCTTCGTCGTCGGCGGTGACCGGGCCGCCGTGGAGCTGGCCGACGTGCTGCTGGCCCCAGGCGGGCAGGTGGGCTTGCGCGAAGGCGAGGGCCTCGAGGCCGCGAGCATCGCCCTCTTCGCCGACAGCGAGGTCGAGGCCCGCGCCCTGGATCGCATGCGTTTCCTGGCCGACACGGAGAAGCGGTACTTCGACGACATGCGCCGCTTCATCCGGGACGAACTGGGCTGCAAGGCGCTGGTCACCGGCACGATCGTCTTCGGCCCGGCGGGGTTGTACGCCCAGAGCGACATGGACTTCCTCGACGGGCACAGCTACTGGCACCACCCGCACTTCCCCGGGCGGGCGTGGGACATGGGCAACTGGCTCGTCGAGAACTCCGCGATGACGGACAGCCGCGGCGGCGGGACGCTGGGCGAGCTGGCCTGCCAGCGTCTGGCCGGCAAGCCCTACACCGTCAGCGAGTACAACCACCCCGCCCCGATGGACCCCCAGGCCGAATGCGTGCCGATGATCGCCGCCTTCGCCGCCAGCCAGGACTGGGACGGCGTCTGGCTGTTCGCCTACTGCCACCGCACGAACGACTGGGACAAGCAGCACTTCACGAGCTTCTTCGACCTGGACGCCAATCCCGCCAAGTTCGCCTTCTTCGCCCCCGCGGCCGTGATGTTCCGCGACGCCGGGTTGGCACCCGTCGCGCCCGAGATGCTCTGCGAGCTGCCCGCGGCCGGCGACCCGTTGACGACCTTTGCCCGGCTGCACATTCGCCACGGGCGGAGCATGAAGAACGTCGTGGCGCGGGACTTCCGGGCCGGCTGGGGCGACATGCTCCGCGGACGGGTGTACGTGACGACCGGCGCCAAGCCGGGCAAGCCCGTGCGGTCCGGCAGGCCGATCGGCTGGGCGGTGAAGGACGGCCGCGGACGCTTCGTCGCCCGCGGCGAGCGCGCCATCGCCGAGACCGGCTGGCGCCCGGGAGCCGACGGCAAGGTCACCTTCCGCGCCGTGATGGCCGCCGCGCTCGACGCCAAGCCGCTCGACGAGAGCCGCAAGGTGCTCATCGCCGCCTGCGGGCGCTGCGAGAACACGGATATGAAGTTCACGCCTGACCGCCGCACAGTCGGGCGGAACTGGGGCCGGGCGCCCGTGCGGATCGAGCCGGTGGACCACCCCCTGCACCTGAGCGGCTGGGCTGGCAGGCCGGCCGTCCTCCAGCCGCTCGGACCCGATGGGCGGCCCAAGGGCTCGCCCGTGACCGTCCACCTGTCGAGCGCCTGCGTCCTGCGGCTCTCGGCGAAGCACCAGACGATGTGGTACCTCCTGACGCGAGCCGACTGACCGGCGCCTACTGCCACTGCCGCAGGGCTGCCAGGACGCGGGGCACGTCGATGTCCGTCATCCCGGCGGCGCGGACGACCTCGACCATCCGCCCCAGCGGGCGAAAATGGCGCGGGTCCGTCGGCCCGAACAGTGCCAGCGTGGGCGTCCCGACGGCGGCGGCGAGGTGCGACGCGCCGGAGTCGTTGCCCAGGCAGGCGGCGCCGGCGAGCACGCCGGCCAGGACCGCCAGCGGCTCGGCCACCATAACGGGGAACCGTCGCCGAAGGCGCTCGACGCGCCCGTCGAGCCAACGCTCCAGTTCGACCGGCCCCAGCGCGAAGACGACGCCGAGCCCGTCGGCGCGCAGCGCCGAGGCGACCTCCAGGAAGCCGTCCAGCGGCCAGCATTTCACCTCCGCGCCCGCCCCCGGATGGATAACGACGTAGGGGCTCTCGGCAGGCATGCCGAGCCTCGTCAGGGCTTCGCCTGCCTGATCGCGCCATTCGGCCGGGATCGACCACGGCGCGGGCGCCGGCGACGGCACGCCGAGCGTGTCGGCCCAAAGCGCCGTCAGATGGCCGTCGAAGTCCGCCGGCGGGCGGGTCGGCAGGAAGGCGGCCTCGACCGCGCCGCACGCCGCCGCGAGGCGTCGCTCGGCGCGCTCGCGCCCACCGCCGAAGCAACTGATCAGCCGGTCGTGCCGCCCAAGGAGACCGGGCAGGCAGCACTCGCCCAGCGGCGCGTCGGAGAACACCTCGTGCATCGGCAGCGACTCGAAGTCCACGGCCGCGTCCACCACACCCGCCCCGGCCAGCAGCCGGGCCTTCTCCCCGCCGGCAACGAGCGTCACGCGCCCCCCAATGGCGGCCAGCAGGTGCCCGAAGAGGACCACGTCGCCCAGGGCGCCGGGGTGGACGGCCAGGATGGACGGTCGGTCGGCGTCGCGCATGACCGCGTCTCCGGTGTCAGCCGCCGGGGCCCGTTGCGGGCGCTGCCTGCTCGATCCACCCGCCGCCGAGGAGTCGATCGGCCTGGTAGACCACGGCGGCCTGGCCCGGCGTGATGGCGTGGACCGGCTCGGCGAACGCCACGTCGAACGTCTCGGAGCCCGTGATGCGCACGCGCGCCAGCGCGCCGCGGTGGTTGTAGCGGACCTGCACGACGCCGTCGAACGCCTCCGGCACGTCGCCATGCCAGCTCGCCCCGGCGGCCGACAGGTGCCGCCCGCTCGCCTCCTCGCGCGTGCCGATCGTCACCCGCGCCGTGGCCGGATCGATGTGCGTGACGTACATCGGCACGCCCGCCGCCACGCCCAGCCCGCGACGCTGCCCGACCGTGTACCGCGCGTAGCCGTCGTGCCGGCCGAGGACCTCCCCCGCGGCGTCGACGATCTCGCCCGGCCGCAGCGCCTCCGGGCACCGCTGCCGCAGCAGCGCGACGTAGTCGTCGTCCGGCACGAAGCAGATCTCCTGGCTGTCGCGCTTGTCGTGGACGGCCAGGCCCAGCGAGCGGGCGCGAGCGCGGACCTGCTCCTTGCCGTCCACCTCGCCGATCGGCAGGAGAATCCGCGCCAGCCATTCCCGCGGGACCTCGAACAGGGCGTAGGACTGGTCCTTGCTCCGGTCGCGGCCGCGAAGGACGGCCGGGCCATCGGCCGTCTCGGCGATGCGGGCGTGGTGCCCCGTCGCGACGTATCGCACGCCCAGCGAATCGGCCAGCTTCGTCAGGCGCCCGAACTTGACCCGCCGGTTGCACAGGATGCACGGGTTGGGCGTGCGCCCGCGGGCGTACTCGGCCACGAAGTGCTCGATGATCGGCTCGAAGGCGTCGCGGCAGTCCAGCACGTGCAGGTCGATGCCGAGCGCCCGGGCGGCGCGGCGGGCGTCGGCGGCGTCCTGCGGCGAGCAGCACCCGCGCGACTCGCCGTCGGGCGCGGCCTGGCCCAGGCAGAGGAACACGCCCGTCACGTCGCAGCCGCCCTCCCGCAGCAGGGCGGCGGCCACCGACGAGTCCACCCCGCCGCTCATGGCCACCAGCACGTTGTCCTTCCTCGGCGTCATGGGCCATCGCATTGTAGCGGCCGCAATGTGCGGAAGGTAACCTGTGCCCCCCGCCTCGGCCGATAGAACAGAGGACGGGCCGCCATCGACGACGAGGACGACAACGAGGACCCGGACGATTGAGCACCGACGACGGTGAGACCGCCGACGTTCCCGCCGCCCCCGCCTGCGACCGGTGCAAGCTGGGGATCCCCGCCGACGTGGAATTCTGCCCCCACTGCGGCGCGAAGGTCGGCGAGCACAAGCCGGTGCCCTGGTGGCACCTGCACCGGCGGCTGTACGACTGGACGCTGGCGTGGGCGTACCGGCCGTCGGCGGGCGCGGCGCTGTTCTGCCTGAGCTTCGCCGAGAGCAGCTTCTTCCCCGTCCCGCCGGACGTGCTGCTGATGCCCCTGGTCCTCGGCAACCGCAGGCGGTGGTTCCGCTACGCCTTCCTGTGCAGCCTGGCGAGCGTCCTGGGGGCGATGTTCGGCTTCTGCATCGGCTGGCTGGCCTGGGGGGCGGGGGTCGACAGGATCTTCTTCGACTACGTCCCCGGCTTCACCGAGGAGGTCTACCACCGCGTCAGCGGCATGTACGACGAGTACAACTTCTGGATCGTCTTCACGGCGGGCTTCACGCCGATCCCGTTCAAGGTCATCACGATCACGGCCGGCGTGTTCGGGACCGGCGAGAAGGTCGGCAATCCGGGGGTGTTCTTCGGGGTCTTCCTGGTTGCCGCCGTCGTGAGCCGCTCGGCCCGCTTCTTCCTGGTGGCGGGGCTGATGCGGATCTTCGGCCCGAAGATCACGCCGTTCATCGAGAAGTACTTCAACTGGCTGGCCCTGCTGTTCGTCGTCCTCCTGATCGGCGGCTTCGTCGTCATCAGGTATGCGTCGTAAGGGGCACGCCGGGGGCATTCGGGGCGCGCTCGGGCTTGGGGGGGCGCGGGCGGTCTGGAATCGGCGTGGACCGGGGGGTAGAATCGGTTCGGTGACAGGAACTCCTGCGCCTCTTCGGGGCGGAGGTATCGGCAGATGGACGAAGCGAAGCTGCTTGCACGAATCACCGTGAACCCCGGGATCTTCAGCGGGAAGCCGATGATCCGCGGGCACCGCTTGGCCGTGGAGCACGTCCTGGGGATGCTGGCCGCAGGCTCCACGGGACAGGAGATCCTCGCAGGCTACGACTGGCTCGAACCCGAAGACATCCGTGCGTGCATGATCTATGCCCACCGGGCCGTGGCCCGTGAGCGTGTCGAGCCCGTCATCACGGGGCCCGAGTAATGCGCCTTCTGCTGGACTCCTGCGTCTGGGGGCCGGTCGGCGACGAGCGGAAGGCGGCGGGGCACGATGTCCTCCAGGTGCGTAAGATGGGGCCTGATCCCGGGGACGACGAAGTGCTGGAGAGAAGCGTCCGGGAGGATCGCATCCTCGTCACGCTCGACAAGGACTTCGGGGAACTGGTCTTCGTCCTCGGGCGTCCGCACATGGGCATCCTGCGCCTTGTGAACACCCGTGCGAAGGACCAGGGGCGGACGATCCTCTACGTGCTCTCCAGACACTCCGCCGACCTGGAAGCCGGCGCCCTCGTCGTTGCCCAACCCGACCGCATCCGCATCCGGAGGCCGGAGGAGGAGTTGTAGTTCGGGGGGCATCGGCAGGCTGCCGTGGCGGCGTTTCCCGCGGCCTTCCTGCCCCTGGGCTCGCCCCGCCACCGCCCCACCGAATGACCTGCCGACACCCAAGCCCATCCTCCCCGCCGGGCAACGACAGATGGCCCATGGGAAATCGGGAACCCCCTCACTTGCCCACGCAGAAGCGGCGGAAGATGCGGCCGAGGATGTCCTCGGTGACGTACTCGGGGCTGTCGGGGCTGACGGCGGCGATCTCGGCCAGGGCGGCGCGGAGCTCGATGGCGGCCAGCTCGGCGACGTCGGCGATCTCGCCGGCCCCGGCGAGGAGGTCGGCGGCGCGGCGGGCGGCGGCGGCGGCGGCGAGCAGGCAGCGCTTCTGCCGCTGGTGCAGCCCCATCGCCCCCCCGGAGCGGGCGGCGCCCAGGTGCAGGCGTTCGGCCAGGGCGCGACGGACCTCGTCCAGGCCCTGTCCGGTGACCGCGGACGTCAGGAGCATCTCTCCCCGCGGGAAGCCGTCCGGCAGCCGGGAGACGCGATCGGCCAGATCGGCCTTGTTGGCCAGCACCAGGACGGGGGCGTTCGGGTTGACGGCGGCCACGTCGGCGAGCAGCTCGGCGTCGGCAGGCACGGCCCCGGCGGCAGCGTCCACGACGAGGCAGATGGCGTCGGCCCGCCGGACGGCGCGGCGAGCGGCGTTGTCGGCGGCGAGGGCCAGGCAGTCGCCGGCGGCGGCGAAGCCGGCGGCGTCCTGGAGAACGACGCTGCGCTCGCCGGGCAGGGCCAGCGAGGCGCTGAGCACGTCGCGGGTCGTGCCCGCCAGGGCCGAGACGATCGCCCGATCCTCCCCACTGAGGGCGTTGAGCAGGGAGCTCTTGCCGACGTTGGGCCGCCCGGCCAGGACGACGTGCGGCTGCTCGGCCGTCTCGGGCAGGTCGCCCGCATGCCGCGACGTGTCGGCCAGCTCCCCGGCCCGGGCGGCGAGCTGCCCGGCCAGGTCCCCGGGGGCGGCGAGCTGGATGTCCTCCTCCGCCAAGTCGATGGAGGCCTCGACGGTGGCGAGCACCTCGGCGAGGGCCTCGGCCGCGCCGCGGCACAGTCGGCTGACGCGCCCCCCAAGGGCGCTGATGGCCGAGCGCAGCCGGGCATCGTCGGCGGCGTGGATGACGTCGGCGACGGCCTCGGCGGCCGACAGGTCCAGCCGCCCCGAGAACAGCGCCCGTGCCGTGAACTCCCCCGGTTCGGCCGGACGGGCGCCGGCAGCAACGAGGGCGGCGAGAAGGGCGTTGACGGCCGCCGGAGCGCCCGGCACGTGCAGCTCGACGACGTCCTGGCGGGTGTAGCTGCGGGGCGCCCGGAAGGCATAGGCGCGCGCGGGCAGGTCGATGCCGGCATCGAGCAGGCGCAGCCACCCGTCGACGACGCGGAAGCCACCGAGGTCGGCCAGGGCGCCCCCCACCGGCGTGAAGACCCCCGCGGCGAGGGCGAAGGCATCGCCGCCGCTGAGGCGAACGACGGCCCGCGCGGCGCTGCCGGCCGCGGTCGAGATCGCCGCGATGGTGTCCTCGCTCCGGAACATGCGGGTACGTACGGCGCGAATCCCTTGTCAGAAGCTGTCCGCGCGGCCCTGCGCCGCGAGGGGGCAGCGCGGCGCTGCGGCCGCCTAGTCGCGCTGGAACCGCTGCGGGAAGCGGTCGTAGCCGCTCACGTTGAACGGCTCGGCGGCAACGGCCCAGGGCGGCGCGCCGGGCAGGTCGCCGGGGAGGGCGCCTTGGCGCTCGGCCGCCTGGAGCAGCTCGTCCAGGCCGTCCACCACGACGCGCTGGTCGGGCGTCCCGGCCGCCACGAGGCGCCAGTGCTCCTGTCCGATGCGGTGCACACGCCCGCTGCTCTCGTGGGCGCCGTCGAGGGCGACGACGAACTTGCGCGTCTCGGCGAGGGGGCAGAGCAGGGCGCCGGCGTCGCCGGAGCGGACGGACTGGATGAAGTTGGCGATCATCTCGTCCTGCTCGACGGCCCGCCAGGGCTTGTGCTCGCGGCGTCCGTCGCGGCCGGTCACGGTGGTGCCTTGGCTGTGGGCATAGACGGCGTGGCCCTTCTCGGCGTCGGCGCGGATGACGGGCCCGAAGTGCCCGGCCGTCGCGTGGCTGCAGTAGAAGCGGAGGACGGGTCCCTCGGCGGTCTGCACCTCCATGGCGGCGACGTTGTGGCTCTCGACGGGTCCGGCGGCGTAGAGCTCGGCCCGCACGGCGGTGGGCGTGGCGAACGTCCCCGGCGCCGGCCCGGCCATCGCCAGCATGTGGGCGAGCTGGTGGGCCAGGGCGTTGGTTGCCGGCCCGTCGAGGACCCAGCCGCCGCCGCAGCGGAGGCGTCCGGCCCACTCGTTGCGCTCGTAGTACTCGCGCGTGCGGGGCCACCCGGCCGAGCAGGTCAGCCCGCGGACGCGACCGAGCCCCCCGCCGGTCAGGCGGTCGATCATCAGCCGCATGTGCCCGTGCAGCGCCTGGAAGCCCACCAGGCACATGCGGTCGGCCTGGCGGAGGGCCCGAAGCATCTCGTCGACGTCCTGCACCGTGGCGGCCGGGGGCTTCTCGAGGTGCACGTGGTAGCCGCATCCGGCCGCCGCCACCGTCAGGGCCGCGTGCGTCGGGATGCTGGAGGCGACGTAGACGGCCTCGCACCGCTCGCGAAGGTCTTCGAACATCGCCAGGGCATCGTCATACAGCCGCACGCCTTCGCGCCGGAGGCGAGCCGCGCGCTCGGGCAACTCCGCCAGGCGCGTGTCCGCGGCGGCGACCACGCGACAGGCCAGGCGCCGCGAGACCTTCGCGAGGCCCTTGATCAAGCCCCAGCCGTAGCCACCCACCCCCACCACGGCCAACCGCATCGCCTGCTCTTTCACGTCTCGCGCGAGGCCTCGCCGGCCTGCCCTCTCCGAAGGTCTGCTGTCTGCGGGAGATCGGATCGTACTGGCGAAGGGCGCAGTCTGCAAGGAATCGGAGCCGTGGCGATCAGGCAACGGCGGAGGACCGGGGGCGGCCAGAACTTGCTTGAACTTGCCCCGTTTAACCGGTACATATAGCTGAGTCAGGGCTACGTACTTCACAAGTGAAGAAGGATGATTGTATGGGTCAGATGCTGGAAGGCCTCCTCAAGCTGCAATCCATTGAGCGAGAGCTCGCACAGGTTCGGAGGCGGCTGAAGACCAGACAGAACGCGGTAAACATTCAGCAGCGGCGGATCGACCAGCTTCAGGAGAACTGGGACGCATTGGAGCAGAGGCGCCTTGCCCTTCGGAAGAACGCGGACCGGCAGCAGTTGGATCTCAGGACCAGCGAGGAGCAGGTGGCGAGGCTGCGGACCGCCCTGAACTCCGCCAAGACGAACAAGGAATACGCCGCGATTCTGACCCAGATCAACACCCTCAAGGCCGACAACGCCAAGCTCGAGGAGAGCGCCCTTCGGATCATGCAGGACGAGGACGGCATCCGTGCGGAGGAAGACAAGGCCAAGGGGCAGATCAACGCGGAGGGCCGGCGTCTGGACGAGATCCAGCAGACCAACGCCGAGGAGATCGCCAAGCTCAACGGGATGATGGAACAGCTCCAGGCGCGGCGAGCCGAGGCGGCACGCGACATCGATTTGACGGCCCTGCAGGCCTTCGAGCGCGTCGCGGAGAAGTACGACGGAGAGGCCATGGCGCCAATCCAGATCGAGGGCAAGCGCCCCCCCTACAACTACATCTGCGGGGGGTGCTTCATGTCGCTGAACGCCGAACACGCCAACGCCCTTCGCGTGCGCGACGAGATCCGGAGATGCGACAACTGCGAGCGGATCCTGTACCTGGACGCGGCTCGGGAGCCGCAGTCCTAGCGCGCAGCCGAGGAGGCAGGCCCACGTCAGCGGAGGCGGATTCGTGAGCGGTGCGGCGGATTTGCGCGTCCGGGTGTACATCGACGGCGGCGCCCGGGGCAACCCCGGCCCGGCTGGGGCGGGTGTGGTCATCCTCGACCGAAGCGACGGCGAGGCGCTGTACGAGGGCGGCGTCTTCCTCGGCCGCGCCACCAGCAACGTCGCCGAGTACCGGGGCCTGCTCGCGGGCCTGGAGACGGCCGCCCAGCTCGGCGCGCGCGAGGTGGAGATCGTCAGCGATTCGCAGCTTCTCGTCCGGCAGATGACCGGCGAGTACCGGGTCCGCAGCGCGGGCCTGCTGCCCCTGTACCAGCGCGCGCAGGAGCTGGTGCGGGGCTTCCGGCAGTGCCGCTTCCGCCACGTCCCCCGCGAGCAGAACACCCGCGCCGACGGCTTGGTCAACCGCGCGATCAACCTTCGACGGAACGTGGAAAGCGCAGGCGGGTGAGTCGTACACTAGCAGCACACGCCCCAACCTGAAACGGATTGAAGGACCCAAGGGTCGGTCGGTGCCACGCTTCAGCGAGCAATTCGTCCAGCAGGTCGCCCAGGCAACGGACATCGTGGAGCTGATGGGCCAGTACGTCGCGCTGAAGAAACGCGGACGGGAGTTCGTGGGATTGTGCCCCTTCCACGACGACCACAAGCCCTCGATGTACGTCTCCCCGGCCAAGCAGATCTTCAAGTGCTTCGTCTGCGGCGCCGGCGGGGGCGTGTTCCAGTTCCTGGTCCTCTACGAGAAGCTGACGTTCCCCGAGGCGGTGCAGGCGCTGGCCGAACGGGCGCACATCCCGCTGCCGGCCGACGCCCTGGGCCCGGCGGCGCCCCAGGGACTCAGCAAGACGGAGCTGGGCGAGGTGTTGGCGTTCGCGGCGCGGTTCTTCCGAACCGCCCTGCGCGGCTCGCAAGGTGCGTCGGCCCTGGACTACGCCCGCGGGCGCGGGCTGAGCGACGAGTCCATCGAGCGGTTCGGGCTGGGCTATGCGCCGCCTGCGTGGGATGCCCTGCTCCGGGCGGCCCGCGCGAAGGGCTTCCGCGAGTCGCAGCTCATCGCCGCCGGGCTGGCCGTCCCCAAGCAGGCCCAGCGCCCCTACGACCGGTTCCGAAACCGGCTGATCTTCCCGATCCTGGACCCGTCAGGGAAGGTCATCGCCTTCGGCGGGCGCGCCCTCGACCCGGAGGACCGCGCCAAGTACCTCAACAGCGCCGAGTCGATCCTGTTCGACAAGTCCGGCAGCCTCTACGCCCTCAACTGGTCGCGGGAGGCGATCGTCTCGTCCGGGCAGGCCGTCGTCGTCGAGGGCTACCTCGACGCGCTGATTCCCCTCCAGGCGGGCGTGGGCAACGTGGTGGCGACGCTGGGCACGGCCCTGACGCCGCGCCACGTGCGGCTCCTGAGCCGCTACGCGAACGAGGCGGTGCTGGTTTTCGACGCGGACACGGCCGGGGCGAAGGCCACCGAGCGGGCGCTGGAGCTGTTCCTCGCCCAGCGGGTGGGCGTCCGCGTGGCGACCATTCCGGCGGGGAAGGACCCGTGCGACTACACGCTGGCCGAGGGCGCCGAGGCGCTTCGGCGCCTGGTGAGCGGGGCGCCGGACGCGATCCAGTACGCCTGGCAGCAGCGCCAGGCGGCGTGGCAGGCCGCCGGCAGCAACCTCGCCAAGCGGCAGCAAGTCGTGCAGGAGTTTCTGCGGCTGGTCGTCACGTCCACGGCCTTCGACGCCATCGACGAGGTCCGCCGCGGGCAGCTCGCCCAGCACATCGGGCACATGCTCAACGTCTCGGCGGCGGACCTCCAGCAGCAGATGCGCCGCCTGGCCCGGCGGATGCGCCGCACCGCGCAGCAGCCCGGACGCCAGGGGGCCCCCACGTGGGACCCGGACCACGCCACCGCCCTGTCCCAGCGGCAGATCCTGGAGGTGCTGATCAACCGCCCCGACCTGTTCGACCTGGCCGCCGAGCGGATCGACCCCCAGGACTTCGGCGACCCGGAGCTCCGCGCCGTGGCCGAGTGCGTCTGGCAGATGGGCCAGGCCGATCGGCTCAGCCTCGAGGAGCTGCTGGCCTGCGAGGCGATGGCCCGGCGCGGCGGGCTGCTGACCGATCTGGCCGCGGCGGGGCAGCACCGCGGCAACCACGAGGAGACGCTCCGGGGCGCCGTGTCTCACATCCTGTACGTCCGGGAGATGCGCCAGCTCCGCTCGGCGCCCGGGGAGTACAGCGATGACGCGCTTCGCCAAATCCACCAGCGCGCCCGCGTGGGCGACGCCAGAAGGAGCCCGAAGATCACCTGATTCGTCGCTCCGCAGGTCCACGCCGGTCCCGCAGCCGGAGGAGCTTGCGGGCCGCCGCGGGGGTGGCGCGCTGTTGACATCTGGACGATTGCTATAATACACTAATGGGTTCCGCTGCCCTTCTCCGCCGGGGGCGGCACGGTGTGCAGGAGTACCCGGATGGCTGACCTTCTGAATCTGAGCATCAAGAGGCTGATCGAGAAGGGCAAGGAGCGCGGCTACCTGACGTACGAGGAGATGAACGACGACCTGCCGGACGAGGCCGTCTCTCCCGACAAGCTCGAGTCTCTGCTGATGACGCTCGACGAGCTGGGGATCGAGCTGCTGGACGAATCGGAGGTCGAGCAGCGCGAGACGTTCGCCGACGGTCGGGAGGAAACCGGAAAGCCCAAGCAGAAGGAGAAGCGGCCGGAGGAGCTCGAGGCCGCTACCAAGCGGATCGACGACCCCGTCCGCATGTACCTGACGCAGATGGGCGAGATCCCCCTGCTGACCCGGGCGCAGGAGATCGCCCTGGCCAAGAAAATCGAGATGACGCGGATGCACTTCCGCCGCCGCGTGCTCGAGTGCGACTACTGCATCCAGCAGGCCAGCGAGATCCTCACCCAGGTGCACGAGGGCGATCTGCCCTTCGACCGCACGATGAAGGTCTCCACGGCCGAGAACCTCTCCAAGGAGACCATCACCGAGCGCATGCCGGCTAACCTGGGAACGGTCCGCCGGATCATGGACGCCAATCAGGAGGACTGGCAGGCCATCCGCAGCCCGCGCGTCCGGGAGAACCCGCGCCGCAGGTGCACCCGCGCCCTGTGGCGCCGGCGCCGCCGGGCCGCCAAGCTGCTGGAGGAACTGAGCCTTCGGACGAGCAAGATCCAGCCGCTGATGAAGAAGCTCCAGCACATCTCCGACAAGATGGCGGAACTGGACCGGGCGATCCAGGGCGCCGACCGCAACGGCACCCTCCCCGAAGACGCGGCGATCATGGGCGAGGAGCTCAACGGGCTGATCGACCTGGTCATGGAGGAGCCCCCCCTGCTTCGCAAGCGAGTCAAGGCCATCCAGAAGGTCTTCAACGACTACGAGCAGGCCAAGCGGGAGCTGTCCGGCGGCAACCTCCGCCTGGT
>CAZXOC010000043.1:0-34888 GCA_964642165.1 uncultured Planctomycetaceae bacterium
GCCGTCGCCGTCGGTGTGGCCGTACCAGCCGTCCCCGTAGTCGAAGTTGTGGATGATGCCGCCGACGGGCGCGTCGAGGCGAATCCCCTCCCCGCTGTTGCGCAGTCGCCCGGTGTACTCGCCGGCGATCACGGCCGTGCCCGTGCCGTAGCGATGCTCGAAGGCCTGCCGGTCCGCCACGGCGACGACGTACTGCCCCGGCGCGATGGACAGCTCCGGGAAGGTGAGCTCGACGCCGTTGCCGAAGCGAAGGCCCCCGAGGGGCAGCGCCTGCTCGCCGGTGTTGGTGATCTCGACGAACTCGAAGTCGTTGTTGTCGGCGAAGCCCGCGGCGATCTCCGCCGGCGTCGGGGCGGCGGGGTTGTACATGATCTCCGTGAGGCGAATGGAGGGGGCGAGGTCGACGTGGAACGTGGCCTCGCTGAGGGCGCTCCAGGTGCCGCCGGAATAGACGCGGGCCTTGACGTGCGCGCCATGCTCGAGCGTGACCGCCCCGCCGTACACCAGTGCGTCGCCGGAGACGGCACCGTACAGCTCGCGCGGGTCCGTGCCGTCGAGCGTGTAGTAGATCGTCCCGGCCGGGGCGGTCAGCGTCAGCGCGTCGCCCGGCAGGAAGGTCCCGCCGTGCTGACTGGAGCCGTTGATGCGGAAGGTCGGGGCGTCGACGTTCGGATACAGGCCGGCGTTGCGGAGCTGCTGGAGGACGATGCCCGTGCGCTGGGGCAGGTAGGTGTTGAGGATCCAGTCGCGCTGGCTCTGCCAGTCCTCCAGGTCGAACGGCGTGGCGCTGACGACGTCGCCCCAGCGCGCCGACTCGGTCACGACGGCCTGTTCGATCCCATCGGCCAGCGACTGGTACAGCGCGAGGGTGTACTCCGGGGTCAGCGCCCCGCCGTGGAACATGTGCTTCTGGACGTGGTCGGCGAAGCGCATCTGGAACTCGGCGTTGTCGCGCAGGGTCCGGTACGGGTTGAGCAGATACGCCCCGGTCGTCGTGTCGCCCACGGCGTTGTCGGTCAGCCCCGAGTGCATCCCCACGATCCACTCGGCGTCCCACGAGTAGGCCTTCCAGCCGGTGCTGTCCGCCCCGCGCAGCCGCCCCGCGTACCAGTTGTGGCTGATGTAGTCGTTGTTGCCCGCCCAGAAGTTCAGCAGGAGGTAGTTGATGTAGTTGTCGATGTCGAGCAGGTCCTCGTAGACCGGGTTGTTCGTCCCGTCGAGGTTGTTGCCCTGGACCTGCTGGTAAGCCTCGTTGCCGCTGAGCCCGGCGTTGGCCATCGCGATGAGGGCGTCCCAGGCGGCCCGGCTGCTCTCGCCGGTGGGCTGGTTGGAGTTGATGCCGTCCCAGTTCTCCTTCTCGTCGCCGAAGTAGCTGGCGGAGAAGGAGGTGTCCGGGCGCTCGCACGGGTTGTACAGCCCCCAGTACAGGCCGTTGACGTAGAGGTGGACGAAGTTGCCGTGGCGGCCGGGATCGCCCATGGCGTTCTGCAGTCGGCCGGCGAACTCGTCGCGGATGAATTGGGTGGCCGCCCCGCCCCAGACCCACGCGTCGTTGAAGTTCGAGCGGAGGATGATGGTGTCGAAGTCCTCCACCGCACCGCTGCCGAACAGCGGGTAGCTGAGCTTCGTGGGCCCGTAGTCGTCCTTGAAGAGCAAGCGGAACGTGTGCTTCTTGTAACGGGGCTGGCGCCCCACGCCGCCGTAGATGCGGACGCCCGCGTTGAGCTGGAACTCGTCCTCCAGGGACCCGCCGAAGTACTCCAGCGACCCGGCGCGCTCCCACCCGTCCACCGTCGGGTTCGAGTAGATGCCCGTGTTGCGGTCGAACAGGTCGTCGGCGTCCATCACGATGGACATCGTCGGCAGCGACAGCAGCGCGTCGCGCAGCCCGTCCGCGTAGGCCGCGTCGTAGATGATGTCCGGGTCCATCTCGTAGTCGGCGGGCTCGTCCCTCCAGGAGGTCGGGAAGCCCTCCGGATCGCCCGGCTGCTCGATCACGTCGTCCAGGAAGATGTAGGTCTGCGTGTCGACGTCGCTGGGCTCGTAGCCCTCCTTGAACGCCGCGGCCCGGAGGATGGAGGTCGTCGTGATGCTGATCGGGGCGGAGTACAGGACGCCCTGGGTGGGGCTCGGGGCCGAGCCGTCCAGCGTGTAGTAGATCGCCGCGTCCGGCGTGTCGGTGGTGATCTCGACGGGGAACGGCTCGTCGTAGAAGCCGCGGTCCACGCTGAACTTCGTGTCCTCCACGCGGTACCAGTACTCCTCGACGTTCGTCTCGCCCGGCGAGGGGATCGCGAAGTAGTGCTCCCCGAGGCCCAGCGTCTCGATCTGCGTCAACTCGGGCAGCAGCAGGAAGTCCGCGTCGTCCGCCGCGTGGTTCAGGCCGTGGACCGCCAGGACGTTCCCGCCGGAGTTCAGCAGCCCGACGTGGGCCGAAACGTCCACGTTCTCCCAGACCGTGGCCTGGGCGTCCGTCCGCTCGGCCGTGGCCGCCGAGTTCCACTGCGGACCGGCCGGGGCGTTCTGCGAGGCGATCCGGGTGCCGTTGAGGTACGCGACGTACCCGTCGTCGTACTTCATCTTCAGCGTGAGGGACTGGAACGCCATGGGGTCGTCGACGGGGAAGGGGATGCGAGCGTACAGCGAGGGGTTGACCCCGTTCATGTCGTCCTTCACGTCGGTCTCGATCAGGCCGGCCAGGGCCGCCCCGCCCCCGCCGCCGCCGATGGGCTCGCTGACGACGGCCAGGCCTCCGCTGGCCGTGTCGCCAACGAGGCGGAAGCTGCTGTTGAAGGCGGCGTGGGCGCCCTGGGCGGCAAACAGCTCCAGCTCGGACCCGCCGCCCCGCTCGTAGAAGACCAGCGTCAGCTCGTACTGGCCGGCGGCAAGGCTGAACGTGGCGAACGTATCGGCCGGGCCGCGCGGGTCCGGGTACTCCATGTGATTCGACCCGACGTCCAAGCCGAACCCGTCGTCGCTGTTGACGCCGAAGGTCCAGTCCCCGGAGGCGGGGATGGTCACGACGGCGGTTGCCCGGACGACGTAGTCGTCCGCGTCCGTGCCGACGCTCAGGCCCGGGAACGTGTTGTTGCTCGTGAAGTGCCCCTCGCCGCCGGTGTTGAAGTAGTTCAGGACGGCGGCGTTCTCGCTCTGGACCCAACTGTGGTAGGCGGGGTTGGCGACCACGGTGTAGGCGGTGGACAGCGTCCCCACCGCCGTGTTGGACTTGTAGTTCCAGACGGCAAAGCCGGGCGCGAAGTTGGCGTAGCCGAGGCCCGTCTCGGCCGGGTACGTCCAGGAGCCGTCGTCGAAGCCCACCTGCGTCCACTGGAGCTCGTCGCCGCTGTCGGCGGGGACCTGGTACGCGGCCGGGTCGCCCGCGCTGACCAGCTTGGTCTCCTCGACGTCCTGGGCAATGCCGTAGGAGATGTTGCTGGCCTGCTCGGGGTACTCGTCGTACTCGTGGACGACCACCCCGCCCGCGTCCAGCAGCCCCAGGTACTCGCCGCTGCCCTTGAGGGAGAAGTTGGTGTGCAGCTCGCCGGCGGGGTCGCGGCGATCCTTCCCGGACGCGAAGATGATGCGGTACTCGCCGGGCCCCAGCGACATGCCGGGGAAGATCCACTCATGGCCGCTGTCCCGGAGCTTCCAGCCGGTCAGGTCGACCGCGGCCGTCCCGGGGTTGTGGATCTCCAGCCAGTCGGAGGACTCGTCGTTCTCGTCGAGCAGCGTCGTGCTGTTGATGGCCATGAACTCGCTGATGATGGGCTGGCCGGACAGCATCAGCCGCGGCTCGAGGCCCTCCATCGCGGGAACGTCAACGGGTCGTCTGGTGCGGGGACAGCGGTACATGCCTTCCTCCTACTGCACGGCTCGGGGGCGCCGCTCTGATCGGCACCGACGGCTCACGGCTCCCTGAGCAGCGGTCCGACAGCACAGCCCTGGCGCCCCACCTCATACGAAGATTGTATCATGATCGCGTTGGCACGCCAAGCCCGGCGCGCCGTCGCGGGCGACCACTCGAAGCGGCCGGCCAGACGTGGTATGATCTTTGCAGCGGCCTTCTTCGCACAGGCGAAGCGGCAACCGCTGCGCGGGAGGACACCGTGAACAGACGCCCAGCCAGCAAGCGGGACGTGCCGGAACGGATCGGGGCCCGGGCCCGAGGCGGGCTGCTCGTCCTGCTCGCCGCCGTCACCTGGACCGGTGGCAGGCACGCCCTCGCCGCGGAACCGACGCTCGAGACGCCCCGGCAGCGGGCCCTGAACTTCCTCACCGATCTGCATCGCCGCCACCTCGGCAGCTCGGACTGGATCGCCCGCGCCGCCGCGGTGATCGGCCTGTCGCGCATGCCGACCGACGCCGCGACGGAGATCCTCCTCCAGCAGGCGCAGACCGAGACGCACCCGGTCGGCCGGCTGGTCGCCTGGCAGGCGGTCCTCGCCCGCGCCGGGCGGGTCACCGACGAGCAGTTCCGCGCGTGGGACACGGCCACGTCGGCGATGGTCCGTAAGGACCTCTTCCACGGCGACCTGCGGATCGGCCTGCTCGAGATGCTCGGCGCCACGCCCGTCACGCCCGAGAAACGCCGCTACTTCCTGGGCCTGTTCCGGCGGGCCAGCAGCCTCGATTCGTCGGACATCCCCACGCTGATCGCCATGGGCCGGGCCCTGGGGCAATGGCGCGATCCGGAGCTCGTGGAGTCGCTCCTCCGCTGCATGGGCAGCGCGAACACCGCCATTCGCGCCGAGCTGGTCCTCCAGGCCGCCGGCGTCGAGATGCCCTGGGTCCGCGCGCCGAGCGCCCAGCGTGTCTACCGCCAGTGGTGGCAGGAGAACAAGGAGACGTTCGCCGCCGCGGCCGCCGCCCCACGGGCCTGGCGCAAGCTGCGCCCGCAGTTCATCCCCGCCCCGCTCGAGGCGAAGGCCTTCGACCCGCTGGACCCGAAGTGGCGGCGAGAGATGGAGCTCGGGCGCCTGCGCCTGAGCCAGTTCAGCTTCGCCATCGCCGTGGATTGCAGCCGCTCCATGCGCCCGGAGATCGACCGCCTCAAGCGTGACATGCGGATCATGTTCACGGCCTTCGGTCAGATCGCCCGGGAGGTCGGCGTGGGCGTGACGCTGTTCTCGCCGGGGGCGATCGTCCGCTACCTGCGGCTGACGGGCGACCCGAAGAGGCTCATGGCCTACGTGGACGCCGCGGGCATCATGGGTCCGGCCGGCGAGGAGGAATGGGCCGGGGCGCTGGAGCGCACGATCAAGGGCAACCGCTGGCCGGCCCGGGGGAAGTACAGCCGCCGGGCGATCGTCCTCCTGAGCGACGAGCCGATCACCGACCCGCAGTTCCGCCGGGCGATGCCCCTGGCGCGGGCGAGCGGGAAGGCGGGCTTCCGCATCTACGGCGTGATGATCCGCAGCCTCCAGCGCGTGCCGAACAACCCCCTGTCGGTGCCCTTCGACCGCACGTCGGGAGGGAGCGTCTTCGCGGAGGACGACACGGCGCCGTCACCGGCCGGGGCCGGGGGCCGCGCCGGACGCAAGGGCAAGCGCAAGGGCGGGGGCAACGCCCAGAAGCCCGGCCGGAGCTGGGCGTACTACGACGACCTGACCAGGGCGACCGGCGGGCGGGCCATCGACGTATACGTGCCGCAGGGCGGCCTGGGGCTGGGCTATCCGCCGGGCATGGCCGCCCCCGCCGCGCGGAAGCAGCCCGGGAAGAAGAACAGGCCCGGCGGCAAGCAGCAGGTGAAGGTCGACCCGATGGCCATCGCGCCGATCTACCCCGGCGGCGGGCCCACCAGCCGCATCCTCACACTCGTCCTGACCGACGCGATCAACCCGCTGCACGCCGAGCGGATCGAGCCGCTGGTGAAGATCCTCGTGGCCTACTGCCAGAAGGCCGCGGCGCGCATCCCCGAGCGCCGGCGCTGGGGCAAGCCCGAGCCCATGGAGCCGAACCGCCAGGTCGACTGACCCGGCCGCTTCACTTCGCTCCCAGGCACGAGACCACGCCGTCCGTCCTCGAGACGAACAGGCGCCCGTTGGCGGCGGCCAGTCCGTCCCAGACCGGCGGGGCCGGCAGCTTCCCCTCGGCGAGCTTCCCACCGTCGCGCGTGGACATCGCCCACACGAGCCCGCCGCCGCGGCGGCCCTCGAAGGCGGGGAAGGACTCGGCCCGGCCCGTCAGCCCCGGCATGCCCGCCAGGATCACGCGCTCACCCGCCCGCAGCATCGCGCGGGGGCGCATCGCCAGGTCCGCCGACCAGCGGAACGTGCCGACGGCCTTCCGGTTGCTCTTGCGGAAGTCCGGCAGGGGCTTCTCCTCGGGCGAGAACGGCTGGTTCTCCTCGGCAAACAGCACGTAGCTGCCCCCCTTCGCGCTGCGCCGGACGCCCCAGACGGTCCGGTCGTCGAAGGTCAACATCAACCCATGGGGCACCGAGAGCCTCCACGGCCACCTCGCCGGATTGCGGACGATCCACGAGTAGGCGACGGGTATGCGGCTGAAGTCGCTCGTGCCGAGCACCCAGTGCGAGCGGTGCTGCTCGCCGTCGTGCACGAGCCGGCTGGTGGAGAAGAGGTGGCGGCCCTTGGTCGGCTGGGCGACGCACGCGCGGTCAAAGCGCCTGTGCCGCAAGTAGACGCTCGTGCCGTCGCCCACCAGCACGTCGGTCGTGACGCCGCCGTCCATGGAGAAGGCGTCGCTCTTGTCGGGCGCGTGGAGGGTCTTGCCGTCCACGGCGTTCTGCGCGAACTTCTCCGCGGGGGCGTCCGAGCTGCCCTCCAGGCCCTTGGGGTGCCGGCTGCGAACGCCCGACCGGCAGACCACCTTGCCCGTGGCGGGATCGAGCCCGCAGAGGTGGATGCCGCCGTCGAGGTACGACGACCGCCCCGCGGCCACGTACGCCACGCCGCCCTCGACCAGCACGCTGCCGTGGACCGGCCAGAGCGACTCGACCCGGTCCCGCGCCACCGTCCAGCGCTCCTCCGGCGCCGCGCGGAAGCGCCAGGCCACCTCGCCGTCGGATGCGCGCAGGCAATAGACCCACCCGTCGGCACAGCCGAACAGCACCGTCCCTTCATGGATCGTCGGCGGCGAGTCCACGCGTCCGCCGGCCGCGAACGACCAGCGCGTCGTGCCGTCGCGCGCGTCCAGCGCCACGACGCGAAGCGCGTCGATGGACGACACGACGACCAATCCCCCCGCGACGACCGGGGCGCTGAGCGTGCCCCCCACCTTGGTCTGCCAGACGCCCCCCAGGCCGGCCGGCGGGGCCGTCGCGGTCGATCCGCTCCGCTGCGGATCGTGGCGGTAGGTGGGCCAGTCGCCACGTGCGATCGCCGATCCCCGCTGCGCGGTTTCCCCGTAGGCCGGGCCCTTCTCCAGTGCGCTGCCGGCGGCGGAAGGTACTCGCCGCGAGGGCGATTCGGCCGCCAGCGCCCAGAAGCCGTAGAGCTTGGCCTCCATGTAGCAGCCGCAGGCGTGGGACGGGGCGTAGATCAGCCCGTTGCAGGGCAGGATGCCGTACTGGCAGACGCCCCGAATCCAGTTGTTGCGGGAGTGATTCTCGCCGGCGAGGTCCAGGAACTCGATCCCCCGCTTGCCGGTCATGACGTAGCGGTCGGTGGCCTTCTCCCGGTAGCAGCGATGGTGGTGCCCGGCCGTCCAGAGCTTGCCGAGGGTCGCGTTGCTCCTCTTGACCCGGCCGGTGCGCAGGTCGCGCCCCTCGGCGAAGTTCGGCCCGAGCCAGAGGAGCCCCCCGGCCACGAAGACGTCCGACGGCGAGCGGAAGCCCGGCTTGCAGGGGCAATCCCAGAGGGCTTTGCCGTCCCCGGCGGCCATCGCCGTCAGCCGCCCACTGTCGGCTGAGAGCACCACGCCGTCGTGGACGACCAGCGTGGCGACGGACCAGCCGAGCCTGCGCGGGGCGCGGCTCCTGCGCTTTTTGCGGGTCCTGCCGGGCTTGGCGGCCTTGCGCGGCGCGGCGGCGGGCGCGGGCTGCTTCCCCCCGGCCCGGGGCGAACGCCAGGCCTGCTGGCCCGTGTCGCGATTCAGGCACACGACGCCCTGGCCGGCTTGGAAGAAGACGCGCGTGCCGGCCGCCGCGAGCGTCAGCGGCATGAGGTACGTCCCTTCCGGCTCGGACCACGTCCAGAGCCGCTCGCCGCTGTCGGCCCGGAGGGCGACGATCGACTTGCGGTTGGGGAACGGGACTTTGGCGGCGCCCTTGGGGCCGATGCCGGCATGCTCGGCCGCCGGCGAGCCCGTCACCACCAGCAGCACGCCGTCATGCAGGACCAGCTCCTCGGCGTTCTCCGTGCCCTTGTAGGTTCGGACGGTCCGCCCGGTGGCCGCGTCCAGCGCCGAGACCGGGGCGGCCAGACCCAGCGGGGCGTAGAGGCGGTCCGCCCCGGCCACGAGCGTCCGAGGGAGCTGGACGGGCCCGGCGCGGAACCCGTGGCCGTGCCAGGCCCAGGACGAGATGGCGCGCCGCCACAGCGTCACGCCGTTGAAGGCATCCCGCGCCACGAGAAGCCAGCGCCCGGGGATCTCCATCGACGCGGCCGTGGTCTCGTCGACGATGGTGAAGAGGCGTCCCGCCGTCGCGACGACGGCGCTGATGCTGGAGAGCTTGTGGTGGTTGCGGGTCCACAGCGGGCGGGCGAGCCACTGCATGTGCCGCGGCGGCCCGACGCGCGCATCGTGGGCGACGGCGTTGCCCCCCGCGTCGTGCAGGTAGTGCGTCCACTCGTCGATGTCGCCCGGGCGGGGCTTGACGGTCTTCGTCCACTGCCCGCCCGACCGGACGTACGCCACGCCGCCGGGCGCCAGGACACGTCGCACTTCCGCCATGGGCACCGGGCCGAGGTCCTCGCAGACGAGCAGGCGGACGAGGTCGTCGATATAGGGCAGGCGGTTGCCCGTCCAACGGGCGACGGTGACGCGGCCGTCGAGCCCCAGCGAGTGGACGTGCCGCCGGGCGGCCTGGACGTTCTTCGCGTCGGCGTCCAGGCCCTGAACGAGGAAGCTCTCGCCGGCGCGGAGCGCGGCGGTGAGGCGGCCGTCGCCGCAGCCGAGGTGCACGACCAGCCCGCCCTTGACCCCGGCGGCCTCGAGGATCTCCCGCGCCGCGGCGTCCGGCGGCGCGGCGGCGGGCGCCGCCCTGCCGGCAAGGCCGAGGCACAACACAACCTGCACGGAACAGGCGAAGATCGATCTCGCGACGGGCGTCGCTCCTGCTGCTGTCGGCATGCTGCCTCTCCCTTCGCTCCCGCGGAGCTGCGCCGCCTGGACCGGCCGCGGCGCGTGGCACGGACTCTCTCAGCGCCTCCCGCGAGGCGCCCGGAGATACGATACCCGGTGCGGGCCCATCGGCCAACTCCCTCTCCCCCGGCCGCGTATCCCCCGAGCGTTTGGCGCGGCGACAGGCCGCGGGGCTCACTCGACGTTGGGCCTGCCGTAGACGCGGATCTCGACGAAGCGGGTCTCCTCGCCGGCCCAGCCCTGGTTCGTCCAGACGCGGACGTAGCGGCAGCGCGTGCCCTCGTGGGCGACTCCCCGCGCGTCGACCAGCTCGGCCCACCACCACGCGATGTACGCGGGGTCCGTCCCCGTGCCGAGCCCGCTGGAGTTGTCGTGGTCGTTGTTGAACAGCGTCCGGACGTCCCGGCCGAACTCCGCGTCGCTGGAGGCCTGGACGATCACGTCGTTGTAGATCGGCGCCTTCTGGTAGCCGTGCCACACGGCGACGGCGTAGACGGTGTGGACGTCGCCCAAGTCCACCTGGACCCACTGCGGGCCCCGGCCCAGCTCGACGTAGTCGAACACCCCGCTCTTGATGCAGCCGTCGGTGAGCTGCTCGAGCTCCCCCGTGGCGGGCAGCGGCGTGCTGCTGGTGACGGGCTTGCCCCGCGCCAGGTTGACGGTGCCGCCGGCGGGCACGAGGAAGGGCGGCCGGGCGGTCAGCCCGCGCAGGTGCGGCGGCGCCACCTTGGGCGGCTCGGGCGTGGGCATGCTGATGGCATCGGCGCGGAGGCCGAGGTCCAGCACGGCCAGGGCCCGCCCGCCGGCGAGGAACTGCGCGATGGCCCGGTTCAGCATCAGGCTCACGGAGCGCATGGTCATCGAGGCGCACGTCACCGGCCGGATGACGTTCGGACCCCCCGCCCAATTGTGGAACACCAGCCCGCGCGTGCCGGCGTGGGCCACCGACCTGCCGGAGAACTGGCTCAGCCACTGGCTCGAGGCGATCCGCCCGCCCAGGCCCGGCGTCTCGTGCTGCTCGTGGATCCGCAAGGCGAGGATGGTCCGCTTCGACGCCCCGAGGGCGAGGACGCCCTTGATGGGCCCGTACCGCCCGCGCCCGGCGACCGGAAGGGCGTAGCCGAGCAGCTCCCCGTCGCGCCGCACCTCGTAGTACGACATGTCGCCCACCCGGGCGGGCGAGACGGCCCGGGTGTAGGTCGCCACGACCTCCTCGCGTTCCATGCCGTCGGACAGCAGCCCGAAGGCATCGACCACCGCGCGGACGCGGGCGAAGTCCTCGTTGGCGGCGATGCGTTCGGCCCACTGCGAGCTGGCCAGCGTGAGCACCGCCGAGCACGCGCCGCACAGGCCCACAATCAACGCCACCGGGTAGATCCTGCTGTTTCTCATGGCCGGTCCTCCCACTCGGAGCACCGCGGGTCGGCGCGGCCCCCCGCCCCGAACGGGGCCCGGGACGGCCGGCACCGACCAGGCAGCGCCTGCACATGGATGACGATCGAGGTGCCGTCTTCTTGGGAGGAATCGGCGCCCGGGTCGGCGCAGAGAATCGGCCGCCGGAGCGTCGGGCCCCGGCGGCCGAGCAAGCTCACGTGGCGGCTATTCCTCGTCCGCCCTGCCGTAGACCTGGATCTCGACGAAGCGGGTGTCCTCGTCGCCGCAGCCGCCGTTGGTCCAGACGCGCACGTAGCGGCACTTGGTGCCCTCGTTGTCCGCCCCGCGGGCGTCGGCGATCTCGCCCCACCAGCGGGAGAAGTAGGCCGTGTCCTTGCCCTCGCCCTGCTCGGAGGAGTTGTCGTGGTCGTTGTTGAACAGCGTGATGACGTTCTGCTTGAACTCGGCATCGTCGGAGACCTGCACGATCACGTCGTTGTAGATGACCGGGTTCTTGTAGTAGTGCCAGACGACGACGGCGTAGGTGGTGTGGACGGCCCCGAGGTCGACCTGGACCCACTGCGGGCCCGGGTCGAGCTCGACGTAGTCGAACTGCCCGCTCTTCTTGACGTCGTCGGTGATCTGGGCCAGCTCGCCGATGATGGGCTCGTCCTCCATGCTGCACGTGACGGGCTTGTTCTCGGAGAGGTTGACCGTGCCGCCCTCGGGGACGAGGAACGCCGCGCGGCGGACCTCCTCGCGGAGGTGCGGGGGCTTCTGTAGGTTCTTGGGGTAGCCGGGTGTCGAGCGGGTCACCGAGTCCGCGTCGAGCTTCAGGTCCAACTCCGCCAGCGCCGCCCCGCCGGCGAGAAACTGCGCGATCGCCTTGTTGAGGATCTTGCTCATCGAGAACATGGTCTTGGACGCGCCGCTGACGGGCTTGATGATGTTCGGGCCCTTCATGCCGGCGTCGAAGACGAGCCCGCCGGTGACGGTCTTGCCGGAAAACTGCCCGAGCCAGTCCATCGAGGCGATCCGCCCGCCCAGGCCGCCCGTCTCGTGCTGCTCGTAGATCCGCAGGTTCAGGATCTCCTGCTTGCTCGGCGCCAGCGCGAGGATGCCCCGGATGGGCCCGTACTTGCCGCGCCCCTCGATCTCCACGGCGTAGCCGAGAAGCTCCTCGCCGCGCCGGGCCTCGTAGTAGGCCATCTCGCCCTTCTTGGTCGGCACGACGGCGGAGTCGTACGCGCCGATCACCGCCCCGCGGTCGACGTCCTGGGCGACGAGCCCCAGCGCCTGGACGATGGCCTTCATCCGGGCGAAGTTCTCGTTGGCCTCGATCAGGCCGCGCCAGTACGAGTTGGCGAACGTCAGCACGCTGGCGCAGCCGACGCACAGGACGACGATGAAGGCCACCGGGTAGAGCTTGTTGTCTCTCATGTTGCGGTCTCCGTCGGGGTGCGCCGCAGGACGACGTCCAGCATCGGCGCGAAGAGGTTGCCCACGAGGATCGCCGACAGCATCGCTTCGCTGTAGTTCGAGAAGCACCGCATCAGGACGGCAATGCCGCCGATCAGCACGCCGTAGATCCACTTGCCCAGCCACGTGTGCGGCGAGATCGCCGGGTCGCACGCCAGGAAGCACGCGCCGAACAGGAACCCGTTGGCGGCCACCAGGTGCAGCGGCGAGCCCAGCTCCGGCGGGAGCTTGTCCGACGCCTGCATGGCGTAGGCCAGGCCCAGCCCCGTGCCCACGATCGCCACGAGGCTCTGCCAGTTGCCCGGCCGGGCGACGACCATCGCCACCGCCCCGAGCAGGATCGCCCCGCCGGCGATCATCCAGGCGTTGCCGGCATGGAGGTTGACCATGTTGCCGAGGTAGGTGCCTCCGACCATGGCCGGGTAGACCGGGTAACTGAACATCAGGAAGCCCTTGCCGATCAGGACGGGGCTGAAGACATGGTGCCCGGTGCCGCCGAAGACTTCCTTGCCGAAGAAGATCCCGACGGCGGAGCCGATGGCGATCATCCAGAGGGGGATCACGTCGCCGGCGGCCTCTCCCGCGCCGGGCTGGCTGGCGGGCGCCGTCGCGGCGGGTTTGGTGGCGGCGGCCTGGGACGCCGCCCCGGCGCCCTGGGGCGACGCGGGGAAGGGCATGACCAGCGCGAACAGCACGGCGTAGGTCAGGGCCCCGCCGCTGACGGGGCGCTTGCGGACCAGGGCGAAGACGATCTCGACGGCGATCGCCGCCGCCGCCGCCACCGCCAGGACCGCGAAGATCCGCGCCCCGAAGTACCAGGCGGCGAGAACGACGCACGGCACGGCGGCCACCAGGGCGCACACGAGATAGCGCCGCATGTCTCGCCCGCCGGGCAGACCGGGCATGGGCGGCTCCCAGTCGGCCCGGCCGACGGCCAGGCTGATCGGATCCAGGGAGAAACGGCTCGGCTCTTCAGCCACGGCGACGACCTTTCCTGCTGGCTTGGCGGCGTGGTTTCCTGGGGCTAGAACTTGTCATAGAAGACCTGGTCCTCGGCAAGCTCCTTGTCCTGGAGGACCTTCATGGTGGCGTCGATCATGGGCTCCGGGCCGCAGAGGAACGCCTGCCGGGGCCCGGCGTCGGGGCAGTGCTTGGCCACGCTGAGGTGGATGAAGCCGGTCTCGCCGCCCCAGTCGGCGTCCTGCTCGCCGGGCTCGGAGAGGGCGAAGTGGACGCGGAAGTTGGGCAGGTCCTTGGCGAGCTCGGAGAACTCCTCGTAGTAGAGCAGGTCGGCGGTGGTCCGCGCGCCGAAGTACAGGGTGCACTTGCGGTCCGGGGAGCGGTTGTAGAGGTAGTGGATGATGGACTTCATGGGGGCCATGCCGCAGCCGCCGCCGACGCAGATGATCTCGGTGTCGGCGCCCTCGTCGAGGATGAACTCGCCGTACGGGCCGGTGAAGGTGACCTCGTCGTCCACCTGGACGTTGTGGAGGTAGGTCGAGCCCAGCCCGCCGGGAATGAGGCGAACGACCAGCTCGATGTCGTTCTTCTCGTGCGGCGGGGAGCTGACCGAGTAGGCGCGGTAGACCGGCGGCGACTGCCCCGGCACCTGCACCTGGACGTACTGCCCGGGCTTGAAGTCGATCTCCTCGGGCTCGACGAGCCGCAGGCGAATCTCCCGCGTGTCGTGCGTGAGCATCCGCGCCGCGGTGACGACGGCCTTGAACTCCTGGACGTTCAGGTAGTCCTCGCGGACGTGCACGCGCAGGGGCTCCTTGACCTTCACCTGGCAGGCGAGCCGCGTGTGCTCGTCGATCTCATGCCGGGTCAGGAAGGGCAGCTCCGTCGGCAGCACGGGCCCGCCGCCGTCGAGGATCTGCACCTTGCAGAAGCCGCACGTCCCCTGCCCGCCGCAGGCCGACGGAATGAAAATCCGCTGCTCGTACAGCGCTTCCAGCAGCGTGCAGCCGCCCTCGATGGTGAAGGGCTCTTCCTCGTTGACCTTGATCTCGCACGGGCCGTAGTTCGCCAGGAACCGGTTGGCGATCAGCAGCAGCGCCGACAGCAGCCCGCCCACGATCGACATGACCACGATGGCATACAAGTACGTCATGACTCTTGTCTTCCGCTCCTGTCCGCCGCGCGGCGGGCCCGGGGCGTCATCCCAGGTCCACCACGCCGGTGAAGCCCATGAACGCCATGGCCATCAGCCCGGTGATGATCACGGCGATGCCCAGCCCCCGCAGCGCCTTGGGCACCGGCGCCTTCGCCAGCCGGACCCGCAGTCCCGCCATCAGGCAGATCGCCAGCAGGTAGCCCAGCCCCGAGCCCAACGCGTAGGCCGTCGTCCGCAGCAGCCCGAACTTGTAGTCCGGGTTGATCATCAGCTCGCTGACGCCCAGGATCGCGCAGTTGACGGTGATCAGCGGCAGGAAGATGCCCAGGTTGTAGTACAGCACCGGGCTGAACCGCTCGATGACCATCTCCACCAACTGCACGAACCCCGCGATCAGCATGATGAAGATCAGGAACCGCAGGTACGTCAGGTCGGCGGGGATCAGCGGGGCGGCGCGCCCGAGCTTCGCCGCGTCCTCCGCCGAGATCAGCACGCCGTAGTAGATGAAGTAGTTGATGACGGCCGTGCAGACCGTCACGAACGTCACCGCGACGCCCATGCCCCAGGCGGTCTTCATCGTGCGGCTGATGGCGATGAAGCTGCACATGCCGAGGAACTTGGACAGGAGAATGTTGTTGGTGAGGATCGCGGCCAGGAAGATCACGGTGGCCGCGGCGATGGGGGACTCGGGCATGGCTACTGCGCCTCCGGGTGTTCGGTGAGCGGTTCCTCGGGCCAGATGGCCCGGACGATCCACACGATGATGCCCATGGCCAGGAACGCGCCCGGCGGGCCGCTGATGAGCTGCGCGCCGACGTAGCTTCCCGGCAGGATGGGATAGCCCAGGAGCGTGCCGTGGCCGAGCGGCTCGCGGATCGCGGCGATCGCCAGCAGGACGAGGGCGTACCCCGCGGCGCTGCCGAAGCCGTCCAGGGCGGAGCGGATCGGCCCGTTGCGCATCGCGAAGCCCTCGCAGCGCCCGAGGATCAGGCAGTTCGTGATGATCAGCGCCACGTACGCGCCCAGGGCCTCGCTCATCGTGAACCAGTAGGCCCGCAGGAACTGGTAGACCAGCCCCACCAGCGTGGCGATGACGAGCATCTCGACGATCAGTCGGACGCGGTGGGGCGTGACGTTCCGCAGCAGCGAGACCGCCAGCGAACTGAAGGACGCCACGAACAGCAGCGCCGCCCCCATGACCACCGTGGGCTTGACGTACCCGGTCACCGCCAGCGCGGAGCAGATGCCCAACGCCTGACAGAGGACCGGGTTGTTGCAGCCGATGCCGTCCTTCACGGGCTGGAGCACGCCGCCCTGCCCGCCGATTGCGCCATTCGACATGGGAACTCCCTGTCGCCTAGACTTCGTACGCGGCGGCCGGCAACGCCACACGACCCTTCGCGATGGCCGGGACGACGTTCAGGACGGCGACCGCCGTCGGGTAGCCCACCTCCGCCGGGCACGTCAGCTTGCTCGGGTCGTTCGCGCGGACGGCATCGAAGAAGTTCTGGAGGTGGAACTGGTGGATGTTCGTCTTCTGCCACAACGCCATGTCGGCGGCGGCCTGGGGGCTCTTCTTGGGCAGGGCCTTGATCAGCGGGACGGCCTTGTAGCCGTCGCGGTCCACCGTCTCGACGCCCGCCATCCAGTCCGGCAGCGGCGTGCCTCGCTCGGGCACGAAGTAGCACTTCAGGTGGTTCTCGGAGATCGTCAGCGTGCCCTTGTCCCCCATGAACCGCTCGTAGTAGTGCCCGTAGCCGTTGGTGCTCTGGACCTGGTAGAACGCCCGCACCGACGGGGCGGCCTTGGGCCGGTACTGGTAGAGGCACATCACGTCCTCGAACCACTCGCGGCCCGGCCAGTAGTCGTCGCCGCCCATGGCGGTGACGGCCTCCGGCTCGGCGTGGACGAACCAACTGAAGATGTCGATCTGGTGGCTGCCGAGGTCGGCGATCGGCCCGGAGGAGTACTTCTTGTACCACCGCCAGTTGCGAAACTCGTCCATCGAGCCGTAGCCGAACTTCTTCAGCATGGCGTCCTCGATCACGTACCGCGCGGGCCAAGCCCGCTTGGGCGAGGCGGCGCGGTTCCATTGCCCGTGGCAGGACCGCATCTTGCCGAGGATCTTGTCCTCGTCGATGAGCTTCAGCGCCCATCGATAGACCGGGTTGCTCCGCCGCTGGTGGCCGATCTGGAGCATCTTCTTGGCCGCGCGGGCGGCCTTGACCATCGCGGCGGCCTGCTCCAGCGACCGGGACATCTCCTTCTCGCAGTAGACGTGCAGGCCGGCCTTCAGGCACGCGATGGTGTGCTCGGCGTGCACCCAGTCGGGCGTGGCGACGATGGCCGCGTCCAGCCCCTTCTCCTTCGCCAGCATCACGCGGTAGTCCTCGTAGACGTTGGCCTTCGGCTGGGTCTTGTACTTCCGGATCGTCCCCGCGCCGTAGCGCTGGGAGAACTTCCAGATGTCGCAGACGGCCTGGAACTTCACGCCCGGGATCTTCAGCGCGTCGCGCAGCAGCACCATGCCCTGCGTGCCGGTGCCGATGATGGCGACGTTGACGTCGGCGGGCTTCGCCGCCTGGGCGAGGCCCCGGCGCACGCCGCCGGCCAGCACGACGCCCGCGCCGGCCGCTCCCGTCGCCGCCAGAAACCGCCGCCGACTCATCCGTCCCTTGCCCTGATCCTTGCTTTCCATTGCCTCTCTCCCGTCAGTTTGGCCATGCCTGGCCGCCAGGATTTCGGCCCGGTCGGGCGCCCGGCGGCCGCAATACTACACGTACAACCCAGCGGGGCGCGCCAGGTTTTGCCCGCACCGGCACCGACCCGCCGACACCTGCCTCTGCGCCCGCCAAGCCGGGCGAAAGGTCGCTATTATGCCCGCGGCGCGGCGCCATTGCAAGCGCCGCGTTGACGGAATAACGTACGGCGGGGTGCTTTCTTAGGCGGCGTTCGCCGCCCCGCGCCGGCGCGATGTCGCCGCGCCGCGCCGAGACAGCGCGTGCCTCGCCGCCGGCGAGGCGGTAAGGTAAGGGGCGACCGCCGCCGACGGGCGCGGGCGACGACGTGTGTCGGCAGGAATGCCCGAATGCGAAACTCGGGATTCCGGCGCCCCGCCCCGACGGGCGACGGGTGCCCCGGCTCCGCCGGGCGGACGCCGCGTGCCGCGCCATGAACGAACCACCGGACCAGCCCGATATCCTCCGCTTCGCCTCGCTGATCGCCCATCAGCTCCAGGCGCCGATCGGCGCGGTCGGGACGATCCTCCAGGCCCTCATCGGGGAGTATGCCGGGCCCCTGACGCCCAAGCAGAAGGACCTGCTCCGCCGCGCGCACGCCCGCTGCGACGAGGGGCTCGCCACCGTGCGGCGCATGCTGGCCATCGTTTCGGCCATGGCCAGCCGCGGCGCGACGGACGAGGTCACGGACCTCGCCGCCCTCCTGCCGAAGGTCCTGGCGCGCTACCAGGGCCGGGCCGTCCAGCGCCACATCTCCCTTGTCTCGCAGACGAATATCGAGCCGGCGCCCGTGGGCGGGACGGAGGCGGCCTTTGCGGAGGTCCTCGCCGCGCTGCTGAACAACGCGATGAAGTACACGCCCGACCACGGGCGCATCCGCGTCCGCCTGGGCGCCGACGCGGCCGCGGGGCGCCTGCGCCTCTCGGTGGCCGACTCCGGCGTGGGGATCCCCGAGCCGGAGCGAGAGAAGGTCTTCGAGCCGTTCTTCCGCGGCGCCGTCGCGCGGCGGTCGTCCCGGGAGGGCACCGGCCTGGGGCTGAGCTTCGTCCGGGCCATCGTCGAGCAGGCCGGCGGCAGCGCCCGCGCCGGGAAGGCCGACCTCGGCGGCGCGGAGATCACCGTCGTGCTGCCGGCCGCCGAGCCGGCCGACCGGGAGCAGACAGGAGACAGAAAGATGCCCAAGGTCATGAAGGTGGTCATCATCGGCGGCGTGGCGGCCGGTCCCAAGGTCGCCTCCAAGGTGGTGCGCCTCATGCCCGACGCCGACGTGACCGTCGTGGAGCAGGAGCAGTTCCTCTCCTACGTCGGCTGCGGGCTGCCCTACTACATCTGCGGGCTGGTCAAGGACCAGTCCGAGCTGATGTGCACCCCGGCGGGCATGGTCCGGGACACCGTCTTCTTCCAGAAGATGCGCAATCTCCACGTGCTGAGCCACACCCAGGCCCTCGACATCGACCGGGCGGCCAGGCGGGTCCGCATCCGCGACCTCCAGAACGGGCAGGAGACCCAGCTCGACTACGACAAGCTCGTCCTGGCGACGGGCTCGACGCCGCTGCGCCTGTCGGTGCCCGGGTCGGACCTGCAGAACATTTTCGGCCTGCACGGCATGCGGGACGCCGAGGGGATCCGCGCCCTGCTGAGCCGGGGCCGCGCCCACGACGTCGTCATCGTCGGGGGAAACCTGCTGGGCATGGTGATGGCCGAGCCGCTCTCGTACGCCGGCTGCCGCGTCACCATCGTCGAGAAGCTGCCCCAGACGCTGCCGATCCTGGACTGGGAGATGGCCCGGCTGGTCGAGCTGCACCTGGAGAGCAAGGGCGTCAAGGTCTTGACGAACACGCGGGTGCGGTCGTTCCGGGGCGACGGGAAGGTCTCCGGCGTCGTGACGGACCGGGGCGACGTGCCGGCGGACCTGGTGGTCATGGGCATCGGCGTGGAGCCCAACGTGGCGCTGGCGCGCCAGGCGGAGGTAGCCCTCGGCGAGACGGGCGCGATCCGGGTGGACCAGCACATGCGGACGTCCGACCCGGATATCTACGCCGCGGGCGACTGCGTGGAGTGCCGGGACATCCTGACGGACCGCCCCTGCTACGTGCCGCTGGGCTCGACGGCGAACAAGCAGGGGCGCGTCGCCGCCGTCAACGTCTGCGGCGGCAGCGACACCTTCCCCGGCGTGCTCGCCAGCCACATCTGCCAGGTCTTCGACTACTGCGTCGCGCGGACCGGACTCAGCGAGACGGAGGCCCGCGAGCTGGGCTACGACGTCGTCTGCGCCCTCGCGCCGGCGCCCGACCGCGAGCACTACCTGCCCACCAGCCGCATGCTCCTGCTCAAGCTCGTCGCCGACCGCCAGACGCACCGCCTGCTCGGCGCCCAGGCCGTCGGACCCGGCGCCGGCGACAAGCGGATCGACATCGCCGCCATGGCCATCACCGCCGGCATGACCGTCCACCGGCTCGCCAACGTCGACCTGTGCTACTCCCCGCCCTACTCCCCGGGCATGGACAACATCATCACCGCTGCCAACGTCGCGCGCAACAAGCTCGCCGGGCACATGGTCGGCGTGACGGCCCGCGAGGTCCGCGAGAAGCTCCAGCGCGGCGACGACTTCGTCTTCCTGGACGTCCGGACGCCCGGCGAGTACGAACAGGTGCGCCTGCCCGGCTCGACGTCCATCGCCCTCTGCACCCTCCGCGGGCGCCTCGGGGAGCTGCCGCGAGACAAGGAGATCGTCACGTTCTCCCGGATCTCGCTGCGGGGCTACGAGGCCGCCCTCGTCCTGCGGGCCGCCGGCTTCGGCGACGTCCGCACCCTCGATGGCGGGGTGGAGATGTGGCCGTACGAGAAGATCCAGTAGGGCTCGGCCGCCGCCGCGCGGGAACTCGGGCCGTCGCCGTCCCCGCGCCGGGGCGCGGCGTACATCGACGCGGGGATCGCCGAGGACGAGCCGGCGCTGGACGGCGGAGCGCTCCGGGCCTGCCCCCTCCCGTCAGGACGCCAGTTCGAGCACGGACGTGCCGCGGGGCAGATCGAAACAGGCGGTCACGCCGCCGCCGTCACGCCGCCACGTCCCGGCGGCCAGTTGGGACGCCTTGGCCACCTGCTTGAGCGTCTTGGCCCTCCCGGCTCGACGCAGCGTCACGGCCTTCGCCGCCGCCTCCTTGACACCCAGCGTGAACCGCGGGCTGGCGAAGGGGGCCTGGAAGGTAAGCTGCCCGCCCTTCCGCTCGATCCGCGTCAGCTCCCTCGCCGCCCAGTAGCGGGCGATCTCGCTGATCTTCATCCAGACCGTCCGGTCGCGGTAGCGCCCCTCCAGGGCCAGAACGACCCGCTGGAAGGCCTGGAAGCCCTTCTTCGTGCCCTGGGTGTACATGCCGGGCCAGTGGCACAGCATGACGGCGGGCTCGCCGCGCTCGATGAGCTCCACCAGCCGCCCGCTCGTAGCGCCGCGATTGGCGTAGCGGTCGCCCTCCGGCGTGCGGTCGCCGTCCCACCCGCCGAACCAGTCGCCCGTGCCGGCGGGAACGTTCACCACGACCTTGGGATGGTCCGCCTCGAGGCCGGAAACGTGCTCCAGCTTCGGCTGCGTGCTCTCCTTGCCGCCGGAGACGTACTTGAAGTAGTGCGGCAGCTCGGCGGCGAAGACGTCGCGGACGGCCTCGCCGACGGCCTGCGACAGCTCGGACTTGACCCGGCTGCCGAAGCCCCCCGGCGTCGTGATGCCCTCGCAGGGGATCTCGCAGTTCTTCAGGATCCGCAGGGCGTAGGCGAGATACGCCGCCAGCTCGTCGACGCTCTTCTTGCCGCGGGGGTAGGAGTTCTCCATGGTCGCGGAGCTGATCTCCGCCATGGGCCGGCCCGTGCGCAGGTCGATCACCCGCGTGTGCGTGATCATCTCCGGGTGGATGTCCCAGTTGGGCAGCATCAGCTCGCGGACGAGCTTCCGGCTCGCCAGGAGCTCCCGCCGCGACCAGCCGGGCAGCTCCCGGTCCAGCCAGCCCACGCACGCCGGGTACGGCACGACGCTGTACTTGCCCTTGACCCCGTGAGCGGCGCACCACTGGCCGAACTCGCGGACGAAGGCGTCGGGGATCTCGCGCGGCCAGGTCTTCCACGGCTTCTTGTAGCTCGCCCGGCTGGGCCAGGCCTCGGCGAACTGCGGCATGCAGAAGTGCCCCATGTTCACCAGGCACGTGGAGTCGTCGATGAAGAACGACAGGGGCACCCGCCCCTGGGGGTTGAGCACGGTCACGCCCTCGGCCGGCCGCGGCCGCGAGCCCGCGGGCTTGTCCCGCGCGCCGCCGCGCGACGCCAGCAGCCCCGCGGCGCCGACCGCCGCGCCCTGGACGAACCGCCGCCTCGAACAGGTCGGCCTCGGGGGAACGGGTTGCGTCATCTCGCACCTCCGGCAGGATGGGAAGGCAGACACCCGGGCATCCAACGATGCGACGGGCTGATTCTATCCCGCCGACCGCCGAGGGACAATCCCTCCGGGCGCCTCAGCCCTGCGGGCCGACCAGGTATGGCTTGGCGATCTCGTCGCGGCGGCGCTCGACCCAGCGGGCCAGCAGGCGGCGGTGGCGGTTCAGCTCGTCGCGCCGGGCCGGCTCGGCGGCGAGGTTCTTCATCTCCCCGGGGTCCTCCTGGAGATCGACGAGCGTCTCGCGCCCGCGGCCGGAATCGTACACGCAGTACTTGTACCGCGCCGTCCGCACCATCCGCCCGTTCTGGCTCTCGACGACGACGTGATCGCGCCACGCCTGGAGGGGGAGGCCCTCGGCCAGCGGGCGCAGGCTCCGGCCGGGCAGGCCCTTCGCAGCGCCCGCGCCGGCGAAGTCGCACAGCGTCGGCAGCAGGTCCAGGCCGTTGGAGACCAGGTGCGACTCGTCCACCTTCCCCTTGGGCACCACGCCCGGCCAGGACATCAGGAAGGGGATTCGCGCGGCCTCCTCGTAGAGGACGGACTTGTGCTCGAGGCGGTGGGCGGCGTCGTGGTCGCCGTGGTCGCTGGTGAAGACCACCAGCGTGCGCTTCGCCAAGCCGGCGTCGTGCAGCGCGGCGAGGACCTGGCCGATCTTGCGGTCCACCATCTCGGTCAGGCGGCAGTACGCCCAGCGGTGGAGCCGCCAGTCGTCCTCGCCCCAGCGGTCGCGGACGAACGCACGGAACGCCCGCGCCTGAACGTAGCGGCTGGTGATGCACGGCGGCTCGCCCTTGGGGACCTGGAAGTTCGCCGGCAGCGGCGGGCAGTGGTCGCGGACGAACCGCTTCAGGTCGCCGCTCGTGCGGGCCTTGGCCAGCAGCGATTCGCAGACCTTTGAGTCCACGTTGCCGACCGCCTCCTGGCCGAGGCTCCGCCGGTACGCGTTGATCGCCATGTAGCAGATGTCGTGCGGGTTGATGAACGAGGCGAACAGGAAGAACGGCTTGTCGTGCCGCGCGCGGAGGAACGCCACGCACGCGTCGGCGAGCCGCTGGCGGCTGTCGGCGCGAAGGAAGCGATAGCCCTCCTTCCGCATGGCGGCGGTGAGGTTCGCCGGCACGTGCACCTTCCCGCCGTAGGCCGTCTCGTACCCCGCCCGGCGAAGCACCGGCCCCAGCGAGCCGTCGATCATCTCGCGCGGCACCCGGATGCGCGTGTTGTTCAGCCGCATCCCCACCGCGCTGGGCATGCGCCCGGTCTGGAGGCTCAGGCGGCTGGGCACGCAGACGGGGTTGGTGGCGTAGGCCCGCTCGAAGCGCACGCCCGAGGCGGCCAGGGCGTCCAGCGCGGGGGTCTTGAGGTGGGCGTTGCCCGTGCAGCTCATCATGCCGGCGTGCTGCTGGTCGGTCATGACGAAGAGGATGTTGGGCCGGTCCGGCGCCTTGCGGACGGGCTTGCCGACCGCCCGAGCCGCCCGCAGCAGCCCCGGCGCCGCCAGGGCCCCCGCCCCGGCCTGGAGGAACTCGCGTCGATTAAGCATGGCGTCTCTCCCGCAATTCGCGTCCGTCGTTCCAGGGGGCCAGGATACGCCAAACGCCCCGCCGCCGGAAGGACGGCTCGTGCCATCGCGCCGGTCGGCCGAACGGTGTTGAAGCCGGCGCGCCGCGGTGATAGACTTTCCCGCTGCCGACCGCCGGCCCCGGCGCCGCGGCGGCAAGGGCCGGAGGGCCAGGCATGGCGCGGATCCGTCCGGAACAGATCGAGGCGCTCGAGCAGAGCGCCCAGCTCCGATTCGAGGACGAGATGGTCCGGCACCTCGGGCAGTTCGCGCCGGGGCACTGCCGGGCCATCGGCGCCCCGGCGGTCCGCGAGGTCATCCGTCTCGGCATGCAGCGGGCTGGGACGTACGGGCTGACCCGTCGCGGGGCGGTGCGGTTCTACATCGAGCTGATGTTCCTCCTCGGCAGCGACTTCGACACCGACCCGCAGTACCCCTGGGCAAGCTGGGGCCTCAACGGGCGGTGGACCGACGACCAGATGGCGCGGGCGGACCAGCTCCACGCGCGGCTCCAGGACTACCTGGACAAGACGGCCGGCCCCGGCCGCCAGTACGCCCTCGACGCCATGCGGACGCTGCGGGACACGCCGCCCGGGAGCCTTGCGCCGTCGGCCGCAGGCCGCCCGGACGCGCTGTTCCGCGAGATGGAGCGGATCTACCCGCGGAAGTGCCGCTACGTGGGCGACGGGCCCCTGCGGGCGCTGATCGCGCGCGGCGAAGACCTGGCCAGGACGCACGGCCTGACCAGCGACAGGGGCGCCGCCTTGTTCACGGCCCTCATCTTCGTCATGGGCCACGGCCTCGCCGACGACCCGCTGCACCCGTGGGTCGCCAAGACGCTGCGCGACGCGTCGATCACGGATCCGGACGAGCTCGCCGAGCGCCTGGAGGCCCGGGCGCGGACCTACCTGGCCCGCGCGCTGAAGAACCTGGAGAGGCGGTAGGACCATGTGCGTCAGCGACAGCGGCGACAGCGAAACGCCCAGCTCCACCCCGGCGGCCGACAGCGAGACCGACGAGACCAGCGCCCCGTGCACGTCCTGCTCGATCGCGTCGCAGACGGTCTCGACGGCGCGGGCGAACCGGGCGCGGACGCGCATCGGCGTGGCCGAACGGGTCACGCTGACGGTCTCGCCTTCCGATTCCGTCACGTGGTCCGTCGCCGGCGGCGGGACGCTCAGCTCCACCTCCGGCGCGTCGGTGACCTACACCGCGCCGGACCGCGCCGCGACGCCCACGATCACGGCCACCGTCGGTGCCGCCACGTGCACCATCAGCTTCGAGGTCGTCGAGCCCGACGGGGCCTACCAGGTGCAGCACGGGACGACCTTCCACAACAACGGCACGGCCTCGGCCGGCTTCGCCGGCATCACCTACCTCGAGCCGAGGGACGTGTCGTTCGAGTACATCGAGATCAACGAGGGCAACTGCCCCGCGACGGCCACGGGCTGCTACAGCCACTGGAACAACATGACCCATCCCGCCTGGCCGGCCTGGGCGAGCGTCGGCGGAGGAAGCAACGCCACCGGCAGCGTCGTCGAAGGCCCCAACCACGACCCGGACTGCACCTACTGGGACTACGTCTACAGCGGCGACGTCAACTCGCCCTACACCGCCGGGGAGTTCACCTGGCCGATCCCCTGGGAGTTCCGCGTCAACGGCGGGGCCGCCAAGCAGTTCACCACGCTGAGGCAGCACGCCGAGTGTACGGTCACGACGGGGCAGGTGACGATCTCGAAGGGCGGGATCACCGACTCAGCGATGCCCGCCGACGCGACGCATCAGCCCTGAGCCCCGCCAGCCAAGAGGAGCGCGACAGCCATGCCGGACGACGAGGCATACGAACGCCACCTGGCGCAGATCCGGTCCGCCTGCGAGGCTCGCGACCTGGACGCGCTGGAAGAAGCCTTGGGCGCCGTCGACGAGGCGTGGCTCCCGGCCGAGCCGGCCCGCCACGTGAACCTCCTGCGGGCCGCCTGCGACGAGGCGGGCAGTTGCCGCTTCTCCGACGAGGCCCGGGCCCGCGCCCTGATCGAGCGGCGGGCCGAGCAAGTCCTCGACGAGGCCGACGAGCCCCAGACGCACGTCAAGGTCCACGTGCTGGTGAGGCACCTCCGCCTGGAGCACGACATGCCCGCCATGGACCCCGCCGAGTGGCCCGCCCGGCGGACGGAGGCCGCCAAACTCTGGTTCGGCGTGTGGAAGGAGATGGAGGACCTCATCGACCCGGACTGGACGCCGACGGGACCCGACACGGCCGTCAAGCCCTTCCGGCCCTCGGGCGACGTGCCCTTCATGCCCGGCATGAGCCCCAGCGACGTCCGCGACCCCGCCGTCCGCGCGGACTACGAGCAGCACCTGGCCGCCAGCGCCGAGGTCTCCGAGCGGAACAAGCAGCAGCGCCTCCTCCGCAGGACCCGCCAGGAGTACACCGCGGAGTTCGAGGACCACGTCGTCCGCCTCTACACGACCCCCCCCTACGACACGGCGGAACTGAGCGGCCACCTCGCGAAGCTCAAGGACGCGGCGATGAAGGACCGCCTGCTGCAGCAGGTCCGCGAGAGCGAGGAACGCCACCGCGCCCGTTCCGAGTGATCCGCCCCGAGCGCGCGGGGTCCGTCATGCCGAAGCCCACGGGCCGCCGCTCGTGGGCGTGGAGTCGCTCCCCTGTGCGTTCTGTCTGCTGTCCCCAAGCCCACGGCCGGCGGGCCGTGGGCTTCCCCGGCGTGTCGCGGGCTCGGCGCCCTGTGGCGGCTCGCCCAGGCGCCTGCGCAGCAGCGGCACGATCAGCGGGTCAAGGGCCTCCGCCGGCGGCAGCGGCGGGGCGCGCCAACGCGCGCCGGTGAACTCCGCCACGATCCGAAGGTACAGGTACGGGTCGGGCCAGGTCAGCGCCGGCTCGATGACGGTCGTCTCCGGCCACTCGTTGAACGACGTGACGGCGATCAGGTCCGCGCCCGCCCGGCTCGCGGCGGCCAGGAAGCCGCGCAGCGTTCGCCCGCCCTTGCGCGGCATGACGTACGGCTTGGCGCTGAACTTGCCGTTGTCGTGGCCGGGATGGACGGGCAGGAGCACCTTGCGCCCGTGCTTGTGGGCCTGCTTGACCAGCCGGTCGTACAGGACGGCCAGGTCGCCCGGCTCGTGGACGCGCATGTTGGAGAACGTGGCGTAGCCGCCGAGCGCGTCGATCGCGTCGACGTCGAGCCACGCCGCCGGGAAGTACAACTCCCGGTTGTTCGGCGAGTTGGCGGCGAGGCGGCACCGCATGCGGTCGACGATCCAGTAGACCTTCCCGACGCGCTTCTCCACGCTGCGGATGAGACGGCGGCAATCGGCCACCGACATCCGCCCCTGCCAGAGCTGGTAGATGTAGTAGACGGGCTGGCCGTCGATGCGGTAGTAGGCCGGGCTCCTGGCGAAGCGCTCGAGGTACTCGCCGGCCCAGGTGACGACCTGGTCGAAGTTCTTGGCGAACTGCGGCAACTCGTCGCACAGGCAGACCTTGAAGCCCTCTTCCTCGGCGACGGGCAGCAAGGCCTCGACGAAGGCCTTGCAGGTCTGTCCGGGGGGCTTCTGCCACGTGCCGGGCCCCCACCAGCTCACGAGGAAGGCGTCGATGCCGGCGGCCTTCGCCAGGCGCACGTGCCAGCGGAGGACCTCTCGCTGGCGGCTGTCGTAGGGCCCGATGAGGGGGTAGGCGGCCGAGGCGATCTCCCGCAGACCGGGCTCGGACCCCATCCGCCGCGGGTCCGTCCCGCCGGGGGCGAGGCGGCCGGGCGCCTTCTTGCCCCAGTGCGTCCACTGCTTCGCCGGCCCGAACGGCGTGCCGTACCAGACGTAGTAGAACGCCAGGACGCCGGCCCGCTTGCCCCGGCCCCGTCCCGCCGGGCGGGACGCGGGCTGCCTGGCGGCGGGCGAAGGCGCAGACGGGGCCGCTTCCCCTCCCCGCGCCGCCGACGCCGCGGCCAGCGCCAGGACGCACGCGGCGACGAGTCCGCCGACAGCCGCCCGCCCGCGCCGAACCGCCATCGAGATGCAGGGACTCGGGTTGCCCGAAACCACCTCGAATGTCCAATCCCTGTGCAACGTAAGGCTTTCTGTATCAATACTGTAACTATGCATCAGCCGCGGCAGGGCCTCTGCATTCCGGACGTGACGGGCCGACGGGCCCTTGCGGCGGACCGGTCGTCACCGCGCGGCGAGGGCCTCCCGGACCGCCTGCTCGTTGACCGGCTGGATGAGCCCGCGGTCGGTGACGATCGCGGTGATCAGCTCGGCGGGCGTCACGTCGAAGGCCGGGGCGTAGGTCTTCACGCCCGGCGGGGCGGTGCGGCGGCCGAAGCCCTCCGTGATCTCCTCGCTGCCGCGCTGCTCGATGGGGATCTGCTCGCCGGTGGGCAGGTCGAGGTCGAAGGTGCTGTACGGGGCGGCGACGTAGAAGGGCACGTCGTGCCGCGCCGCGAGGATGGCCAGGCCGTACGTGCCGATCTTGTTGGCGGCGTCGCCGTTGGCGGCGATGCGGTCCGCGCCGGTGATGACCATCTGGACGCGGCCCTCGCGGAGGACCTGGGCGGCCATGTTGTCCGTGATGACGATGGTGTCGATGCCGGCCTGCATGAGCTCCCAGGCGGTCAGGCGGCTGCCCTGGAGCAGGGGGCGGGTCTCGTCGCAGTAGACACAGAAGCGCTGCCCGGCGGCGTGGGCAACGTACATGCCGGCGGTGGCCGTGCCGATGCCCGCCGTGGCGAGGGCCCCGGCGTTGCAGTGGGTCAGCACGCCGGAGCAGCGGGCCACGAGCCCGGCGGCGTGGTGCCCGATCCGGGCGCAGAGCCGGGCGTCCTCGGCGTGGATGGCGCGGGCCTCGTCGAGCATGGCCCGGAGGGCGGCGTCGCGCCCGCCGGCGGCGTTGCGGGCCGCGCCCAGCACGCGGCGGACGGCCCAGGCGAGGTTGACGGCCGTCGGGCGGGAGGAGATCAGGTACTCGCCAGCCGCCTCGACGCCCTGGCCGAAGCCGTCGGCGTCGCCGACGCCCTGGGCGGCGACGACGAGCCCGTAGCCCGCCGCGACGCCGATGGCCGGGGCCCCGCGGACGACCAACCGCCGGATGGCGTCCCACACCGCCGGGGCGTCGCGGCAGTCCAGGAAGGCCGTCTCCGTGGGCAGGCGCCTCTGGTCCAGCAGGCGGAGATGCCCGCCGGCGGCATCTCCGAGCCACTCCACGACCTTCACCGGCGGCTGGATCTCCCGGGCGTCGGCGTCCATGCCGGGCAGGCTAGCAGAAAGCGCGGGCCGCCGCAAGCGGCGCGGGGGCCGCCGGCACGGAGGCGGGACAGGCAAAACTGTGCTCACTTTGCGGCCGTACCTAGCCGATATAGCCGTATACTTACAATCAGGGAGTAACATTACGGCACGATCAGGGCCTTGGTGAACGAGTGTTTGGCACAGCAGTCACCCGACACTCCAAGGAAGGATCCGAGGATGCTGGTGCTTTCCAGACAACGCGACGAGACCATCGTGATCGGCGACGATATCGAGATCACCGTCGTCGACATTCGCGGGGAGAAGGTCCGTCTGGGGATCAACGCCCCGGCGCACATCCCGGTGCATCGCAAGGAAGTCTACGACGCGATCAAGCGGGAGAAGGAGGCCGAGGCCGCCGAGGGCAAGGTCGCCGAGGCCAAGGTCGAGTCCCTGGCCAACCGGCACCACCACCCCAAGCGCCCCAGGCCCCCTCGGCACGGCCAGGCGCCCCGGCGACCGCCGCCGGCGGCGCCTCCCCAGGCGGGGCAGGTACCGCCATCTCAGCGGCCCCCGCCGCCCGCGCAGCCGCAGCAGCCGACGCAGACGCAGCAGCCGACGCAGACGCCTCCCCAGCCGCAGACACCGGAAACCCCCCAGTGAGCCGATCGGGATCCGGCCGGGCGAGCCCTCTCGGGCGAGGGGGAGGCCCCCACCACCCGGCCCGGCGTCCTCAACGGCGTCAGACGGCAGGCCGTCCGGCCGCTGCCTCCTCCAGCACGGGGATGTTGACGATGGCGCCCAGGGCCTCCACGCACTCGGGGTCGTAGCCGGACGGCGTGCAGCGCCGCAGCTCCCGCATGGCCATCAGCGGGGTCATGGCCGGGCGGTGGGGCCGATCGTGGGTCATCGCGTCGTAGGCGTCGGCGACGGCCAGGATCCGCGCCCGCAGGGGGACCTCCTGCCCCGCGAGCCCGGCGGGGTAGCCCGTGCCGTTGATCCGCTCGTGGTGGTAGCGGATCGCCGGCAGCACGTGGGCGAGCATGGCCAGCGGCTTGAGGACCTCGTAGGAGGCCTGGGGGTGCTTCTGCACGCTGCGAAGCTCCTCCGTGCCGAAGCGGGCGTGGCTGGCCATGACGGCCTCCGGGACGGCCAGCAGCCCGATGTCATGGAGCTGACCGGCCAGGACGAGCTCCGCGCAGTCCTCCGGCGGCAGGCCCATCTCGTAGGCCATCCTCCCGGCGAGGCGTCCGACGTTCTCGCTGTGCCCGCGGAGGTGCGGGTCGCGGCCCTCGACGAAGGCGATGATGCGGCGGAGGACCTCGGCGTAGTGGCGTTCGGCCTCGGCGGCGGCCTGCTGGGCGAGCCAGGACCGCGTGCTCAGGTCGGCGACGGCCCGGCGGACCATGGAGACGAGCACCGACGCGAGGCCGGCGATCATGACGCCCAGCGCGACGCTGCGTCCGCCCCATCCGAAGGAGGTCATCGCGAACGCCCCGATGGCCAGCGCGACGACGGTCAGCGAAACCGGGCGAGCGACCTCGCAGGCCTCCGCGACGAACCTGATACGCCTGAGCACTCTGTTTGCCCTCCAACCCGCGGATGGACACCAGGACCCCCAACAAGCCTACGATACGCCCGGGGCCCTCGCGAACGCGCCGGAGCGCGACACTTTTCGAGCCTCTCGGCGAGATTCTCACGCCTCCCGCCGCGCCCCGGAAAACGGCCATAAGTCTAGATCGATTGTGTCAAAACTGTCCAATCCTGGGGCCCTCCGGAGGGCCCTAAATCACGATAACACATTGCTATAAAGATATTTAGCTGCGTACACTTTTGGACAATCAGCCGGATTTTGGACAATCAGCTTCGACCGCCGTAACTCTTGCATTTCCGTCGGCACCGGGCGGCGCGGTGGGCCGGCGTCTCACGCGACCCGGGGCATGGCCGTTGCCCGCCACCTCCCAGCGGGGCCGGCCGCGGGGGATGCAGCGGACGTGCCCGCTGCCGGCCGCCAGCCCGATCGGCGGCGCACCGCAGACGCAGTTGGGTTTGAGCGGGCCTCTGGAAGGCGAGACCCGCCCGCCGGTGGCCCGGCCAGGCCGGGAAAGCAGCCTGACTCCGATTCCAACTCGAACGGATCTTCCCCGTGCGAGGCCCCTGCCATGGAGTGCGGCGGCAACGACGCCGCTTTGGCTTCCGGCGACGCCTACGAGGCCGGCACCGTGGCCCGGCCGCGGATGATCCCGAGCGCCGCGAGGGGCGCGGGCGACGACACGTCCGCCCGCCTGCCCGCGCGCGGGGTTGCCGAATCGCCTCGGGGCCGGTAGGATGGATGGAAGACGCGATGCCCCGATGCCTCGGGATCTCGGCGCATCGCTGACACGGGAAGGTCATCATGGGCTATGGGGAGTTTGCCTCGGCGGCCGGGCGCTGGCGTTCGCATGACGCACCGCACTCGCCGACGCGCGACGGGGCCGGCTGTACGCTCAAGCAGCACCTGTGGGGCGCCCGGTACGTCGACGACCTCGTCCAGATCGCCGTCAACGACGACCCGCCTTCGCAGCCGCCGCTTCGGCGGGCAGGCCCGAGGGATGGCAATCCCCACGCGTCGGGACTCGTGGCGCGCTACGACTGCACGCCCGGAGTTCACCCGCCGCGGCGGGGCCAGCGGACGGTCTTCAAGAAGGCGGGCAGCAAGGACGCACTGACCACGGCCCCGCTGGTCCACTCCCAGCGCGTCGAGACGGACGCCGGCCGGGCGCCCTACGGCCTCTGCGACGTCGGCCACCAGGGCCTCATGTACGACGAGCAGTTCGGCCTCGTCTACAACCGCAACCGCTACCTCGACCCGAGGACGGGACGGTGGATGCAGCGCGATTCCGCGGGGTACGTGGATGGGATGGGGCTCTACGAGTATTGCCGTTCGGCCTCCGTCGTCTCGACGGATCCGATGGGCGGGTGCAGCAGTGACCGCGCGAGTAGCTACCCGGAGTGTGGCCACTGCTGTGTAGAGGATCTTGTCTTCGCTAACATGCCGGGCATAGTGGACTCGCCCAGTTGGGTGGGAGGCAAGGATGGCTATGGCGTTAGGGTTATCGGCTTTGAGTTTGACGTTGTCGCAACGTTTAAGTACGTAAAGACACTCACAACTGGATTCGAGGACTGCAGATTCGAGTGGTGGGAGTATACGAGCCAGCCGGTCGTCGCTATGGTGGACAGTAAGACGGACAAGACACTTGTTCCGGCAGGTGAATGGGTTGAAGTATACAGCAGGTATAAGCAGATATGGCCGGAAAACAGGATGTTCAAGCCTTTACGGGATGCGAAGGTCAAGCTTGGGGAAACACAGAAGATCACAATCCACGACACACCGGGAACAAAGACAACTAAAGACAAAACAGTCCACACCATGTGGTGGGCAATCAGGGTGACCAGCGCGAAGAAGGGGCTCAGCGCAAAGGGGGACAAGAGGTGCGAGCATCCCAAGAAGGAGCGCTTCGCGGTCATGCGCATAGCGTTTGGGGAGAAGGTGCCACATGACATTTATCTGATGCCGACCGGGAACGCAAAGGGGGACTACGACAACAGTTGGAAGGCGCTTGACAGCATGCCAGGCAAGGGCCAGAAAGTACTTATCGGGCATGACTATAGAGATCCGCGTCACTCTCACGACGGTGTGCCGATATACGCTGTGTCCCCGGGGCCGCCGTCTTGGCGGTCGGCCGAGTGAACCGGTCGGGCCTCGGGCAAGCGCCGGCCGTTCGGAGTTCAGAAGACGGAGAGGAGTTCATGCGCTTGCGATGGGTGTGTTGCGTTGTGCTGGCAGTGACCGTGGTCGGCGGCGTCCTGGCTTGGTACCTGGGCCAGGAAAGCGCGCGGGAGCAGACGGTGGCGTGGCTCGCGGCTGGGCCTGTTCCAGTGTTAACCACCAAGGGGGGACGGGAACGTTCCTGGCTTGATCGCCTTGGGACTATCTGGCCTGCGCTGGCGGCTCCCCGCGGAAGCGGGCGTTGGGACAGATTCCGCTTTCAGGCTTGGGTCAGCGAAGGCAAGCGGATTCCCGGAGTGGGACACGAACTCGCAGCCCTGCTACGGGACGAGGATCCCGCGGCGTATCCACCCAAAGTCGTCTTTGCGCTAGGCTTGGTAGGCGGGGACGAAAGCTGCGTCATGCTCAGGGAAGTTGTGAGACACAAGGATCCGAAGCTCAGGTTTCTTGCCGCATGTGCTTTGGGGGAAAGGCAATCTACGGAAGCCATTCCTGATCTGACGCGCCTTGCCCTGCTCGACGCCGACGAGAGTGTGAGTAGATGCGCGGCTTCTGCAATCGCTGCTATCGGAGGGCCCGAAGCGCGGACCGCTTTGGAGAGCATGGCCTCGGCCGATCTCGCGCCTTGGCGGATGCAATACGTGGAAGAGGCTCTGTGGCAACTCGAGCACCAGGCCGGGGGCAGTTGCAATCCGGGACGGCGCAGGTGACAGCGCGTTGAGGTCCGGCGCCGGGCATGTGAAGGCGCCCAGTACGGCCGAATGAGCGAGAGATCCCGAACAGCGTTGCAGTATGGGCTCATAGCGACAGGAGTATTCCTGTTGGGCCTCCGCATAGGTAAAGGCAACGCTCTCATCTTGGCCGGCCCGTTCGCCTTGTGGACAGCTGTCTGGCTGATGTCTTTGGGGAGTTCCGTGACATCCCCCGGACGCTCGGAACGCACGCGGCGCCGAAGGGAACGCGTTGCTGGGAGACGGTCATGGAGATGGTTGCGTTGGGTCGTGTGCCTCACCTTGTGGGCAACAGTTGTGGGAGCATGGCGACCGGAACTGGGAAAAGAACAGACAACGGAGGGCGAGATCGCGCGGGATATGGCGGAAGCTGAGCGGCTGGCGCGGGATGGAGAGATCGAGGCGGCGGTTCGGGCCTACAGGGCGATCGATGTTCCTGTGCGGTTGCCGCTGAGAAGGGCGCAGAAGTACCATAACCTGGGTGCGTTACTGCTTCGTCTGAGGCGAATGCCTGAAGCGGCGGAGGCTTTGGAGCTGGCTGTGCGGTTTGACCCGGGTGACGCAGAGGCGCGCTTCTTCCTGGGGCGCGTATGTTACGAGCGCGGCGAGTACCTAAGAGCGGTGAAGCTCCTGACGCGAGCCAAGGAACAAGGTGTGAGACAGGGCACGCTGGATTGTCTCATCCGTGAAGCGAGGGAGATGGCCTCGCGATCGCAGGAGAGGATGCATTGAGCATGGGGATTCTGCACTCATGTGGCCCTACTTGCTGACGCTTGGTGAGCGAGCCATACCAGCGTACCCAATCCTGTACGGTCTTGGCATTGCACTGGCCGGCGCCGTAGTCCTCCTGCTCGGCAGACGGGAAGGGATGAACACCAAGAAGCTGAATCATCTGATACTGCTCCTTGCATTGGCCGTCGTCGGTGGTGGGCGGACATTCTACGTTCTGCAGCACCTTGGCGAAGCAGGCGGACGAACGGGCGCGATGCTGGATCTGTCCAGAGGAGGACAGGTGTTCTACGGGGGGCTGCTTCTGGGTCTTGTGGTGTTGGTCATCTACTCCCGATTCGCGCGTCTTCCCGTTGCGAAGACTTTGGACCTAGTCGTGGTGGGCGCGCCGTTGGGTCTGACCGTCGGCCGTTGGGGCTGCTTCTGCAGGGGGTGCTGCTTCGGTTCGCCCAGTGGCTTACCTTGGGCGGTAGCGTTCCCCAAACACATCGATGTTAGAGGCCAGATCATTGGGAGCCCCGCATATGAGGCCCACCTCAATGAAGGTTGGATCTCGGCGGCAGCGGATAGCAGCGTACCTGTCCATCCAGCACAGATCTACGCGTCGTTCACCTCCTTCGCCGTGTTCCTGGTCATGCTTTGGCTGTGGAAGCGCCGGTGGGCAGAAGGGCGCTTAATCGTCATCTATCTGGGCGTCTACGCTCTTTCTCGCTTCCTGCTTGAGTTCACGAGACAGAACGAGATGGCCTTCTGGGGGCTGACCATTCCCCAGGTTGTTAGCTTGGGTGTCTTAGCTGCTCTCGTGCCGGTTCTTGTCGTGCTCCGGCGTTCTCGAGCCGGAACACCCGCGCACGCGACGCGAAGACGAGGTAAACGCTGACTGTGAGTCTGGCTATCGGAGGACAACCGTGAGCAAGTCGCTATCGGCCATTGGATATGGGGGAGAAGCGCCAGTAACTGGCGGAGAGTAGCGGATGAAAGAGCCTTACGTGGAAGTCAGTAGCGACCCACCACGGCCCCGAGTCATGGCGGCCTGGCCGCAAGGGCACGTCGTAAGCGTTGACAGGGGAACAGGCAGGCCAGCCATTGAGCTTGGTAATCACCCGGTTCGGGGCGCCGACCTCGTATGGTGGCAGGGAAGGCCACACGAGGCGCGGCGATAGCGCGAGCCGCGACATGGGGCGCGCAAGCCATCGGCGGGACGCTCAGGGAAGCCCTGCGGGGAGATGGACAGTTGCACAAAGGGTGGGACTCCGGTACCAACACTGATGCAGGAACGAGGGGCGATGGCGCAGAAGGGACGGGATATGTGGGCTGGATTCCGGTAGAGTCGAGACGTGGCGCGGTGGCGAGAGGGCTGGGGAGTGGCCGTTTGCCGGGGGGCTTTCGCTTGACCGCCGGTGCCTCAGTCCATCCCATCGCTCCGTCTCCACGTCCCGCTCATCGAACCGGACGTGCGGATTTCCCGC
>CAZXOC010000044.1:0-34838 GCA_964642165.1 uncultured Planctomycetaceae bacterium
GGCCCAGCGCCTGCTCGAGCTGGAGAAGGAGCTGCACAAGCGCGTCGTCAGCCAGCACGAGGCCATCACCGCCGTCGCGCGGAGCATCCGCCGCGCCCGCTCGGGGCTCAAGGACCCCCGCCGGCCGATGGGCAGCTTCATCTTCGCCGGGCCCAGCGGTGTCGGGAAGACCCTCCTCAGCAAGGCCCTCGCCGAGTTCATGTTCGGCGACGAGGAGAGCCTCGTCCAGATCGACATGTCGGAGTACATGGAGAAGCACAACGTCTCCCGGCTGATCGGCGCGCCGCCCGGGTACGTCGGCTACGAGGAGGGCGGGCAGCTCACCGAGCGCATCCGCCGGAGGCCCTACGCCGTCGTCCTGCTCGACGAGATCGAGAAGGCCCACCCCGACGTGTTCAACACGCTCCTCCAGATCATGGAGGAAGGCCACATCACCGACTCCTTCGGGCGAAAGGTCGACTTCCGGAACACCATCGTCATCCTGACCACGAACATCGGCGCCGAGCTGATCAAGTCCGGCGGGGGGTTCGGCTTCAGCCGGGGCGACGAGGAAACCACCTACGAGAAGATGAAGGACATGCTCAACAAGGAGGTGGAGCGTCACTTCCGGCCGGAGTTCCTCAACCGCCTCGACGACACCATCGTCTTCAAGACACTGACGCGCGAGGACCTGGGCACGATCGTCGACTACGAGCTGCGGAACGTCCGGCACCGCCTTCGCGACCACGGGCTGGAGCTGGAGCTGATGCCCGACGCGAAGCAGTTCCTGATCGAGAAGGGCTACAACCCGGACTTCGGCGCGCGGCCGCTGCGGCGGGCCCTGGAGCACCACGTCGAGGACCATATCAGCGAGGAGATCCTCCGCGGCAGCTACAAGGACAAGGCCAAGATCGTGGTGAGCGTCAAGGAAGGCCCGCCCCCGGGCGGCGACGAGGAGGAGACGAAGCACCTGTATTTCGAGGGCACGGGCGAGGTCAAGGCCGACGAGACCGACTCCGGCACGCAGCTCGAAGAGGTGCACGAGGGAACCTGATCGAGTGCCGGTCCCCGGTTTCCCATTGCCCACCGGCAATGGGACGGGACACGCGGACATTCCGGGACGAAGATACAGAGCCCCCGGCCCGCCGGCCGGGGGCTTCGCATTGGGTGACGTAGGCGAGGACAACGCCCCCGGCCGGTGGGCCGGGGGGAGGGGGCTCGCCGCTACAGCGCCGCGAGGATGCCGCCGTCGACGTAGAGGACCTGGCCGTTGACGAAGTCGGCGGCCTTCGACGCGAGGAACACGGCCGGGCCGATCAGCTCGGCGGGCTCGCCCCAGCGACCGGCGGGGGTGCGGGCCTTCAGCCAGGCGTCGAAGGCGGGGTCCTCGGCCAGTGGGCGGGTCATCTCCGTCGCGAAGTAGCCCGGGCCGATCCCGTTGACCTGGATGTTGTGCCGGGCCCACTCGGTGGCCATCGCGCGGGTGAGCATCTTCAGCCCGCCCTTGGCGGCGGCGTAGGGGCCGACGGTGTTGCGCCCCACTTCGCTCATCAGCGAGCAGATGTTGATGATCTTGCCGCGGCGGCGCCGGATCATGCCCCCGACGACGGCCTGCGCAGCGACGAGCACGCCGGTCAGATTCGTGTCGAGCACCTGCCGCCAGGTGTCGAGGGCCACGTCCTCCAGCGGCGCGCGGAGGTTGATGCCGGCGTTGTTGACGAGGATGTCCACGCACCCGGCGGCCGCCTCCAGCGCCGCCACGCCCGCGCGCGTCTGCTCGACGTCGGTCACGTCGAAGGCGGCGCCGTGGGCCTCCAGCCCGGCGTCTCGGAACCCGGCCACGGCACCGGCGAGACGGGCCTCATCCCGCCCGTTGAGGCACACCGTCGCCCCCGCGCGGGCCAGCCCGCCGGCGATCACGCGGCCCAGCCCGCGGCTGGAGCCGGTTACCAGGGCGACGCGCCCGGTCAGGTCGAACAGGTCGCTGCTCACGGCGTCTCCTTCCGCGCTCGGCGCGCGTACCGGTCCGCTTCGCCCTCGGCCCACAGCACGCGAGCGGCGGGGAATGGGCCCGCCTAGTCGAGCCGGATGCCCTGCTGATGCAGCCAGGCCTTCAGGTCGCCCATCTGCGTGTCGAAGACCTCGCTGTCGTAGTCGCTCTCGAGCTTGCGGATGAGTTGGCTCAGCTCGGAGCGCTTCTCGACGATCTTGTCGACGCGCCGTTCGAAGGCGTCGCTGACGACGCGGAGGTCGTCGAGCTGCACCTGGAGTTGGAGCATGGCCGCGACGTGTCGAACGACGGCCTCGATGCACCGCGGGTTGCGCCCCTGGATGTAGGCGGGAATCTCGGCGACGAGCGTGGCCATGCCCACGCCTCGGGCGGCGGCCAAGGACGTCATGTACGTGATGATGCTGGCCGGGCCCTCGTAGTTGCTGAAGCGCACGCCGTAGGATTGCAGCTCCGCCTTGAGGACGTTGTCGGAGACGGAGCTGGAGATCCTCGGCTCCCGGGTGTGCGGCACCACCCCCGCGACCGAGCCGAGGAAGTAGATCCGCTCGACGCCGAACTCCGAGGCCACCGCGAAGATGCACTCGGCGAACTCCCGCCAGCGGACGTGCGGCTCCTTGCCCTCGAAGAGGACAAGGCGGCTCTCCGGGTCGTAGTGGAAGGCGTTCGTCGGCGGCTGGTACTCGACGATCAGGCCGTCCTCGATCTTCGTGTACGGCCGGAACAGCGAGGAGATCTCCATCGAGCCGGGGAAGCTGTACAGGTAGAAGTCCTCGGGGCGGATCTCGGCGAGCAGCTTCGCGTCCAGCCGTTCCACGAGGCATTCGATCGTTCCGGTCGAGACGTCGCCGCCGTCCATCCAGCCGCTCAGCCCCATGATCATGCGGGCCTCCCGCATCCGCGGGCGGGCATGGATCTCCAACTGGCTGGGTGGCATATCGCTGCTCTCCTGTCCGGGGTCGGCGCCGCGGCCGAGGGACCTGTTCAATCTAGCGTACCTGCCGTGCCCCGCACAAATGTTCTATGCACGAAATCGCCGCGCCGGCGCGGAATGCCCCGACCACGCGTGGAGTACCCGGGTGCGATCGCCTAAAGTCTTGCCGGCCCGTCCCGATAATAGGGGTAAGGTCCGGCGGACCTCGAGTGCAATGTGTTCGGCGCGCGGAGACTGCCAATGTGTTCACGGCCTTCCGGTGGCCCTCCCTTCCCACAACAGAGCGAAGCCAACTGCTCGCGCCATTCCCGTCCCATGGGCTTCGCTGTTCGTGGCTGTCCGACGAGTCCCGGCTGGGCGCGTTCGCCATCGACCGGTGGCAGGTCCGGCGGCGCCTGATCGTCGAGGGACAGCCCCGCGCCGACCGGGCCGTACGCCGTCGACGACGTCCTGGCCCGATGTGCCCAAGATAGGAACCAGTCCATGGAACAGGGCCAAACGCCGCACGCGCCGTCTGGCGATCCCTCCGAGGCCGCAGCGCCTGTCCCGATGCAGGAGGCAGACCCCGCGGCAGCGGTCGTCCGGCGGATCATCGAGCAGGCCGCCGAGCCCGCCGAGCCGCCGGGCGATGCCCTCGACGTCGCCGCCGCCCTCCAGCACCTTGAGGGCGACGCCGCCCTCTTCCGCGAATTGGCGGGCCTGTTCCTGGACAACGCCCCGGAGATGATGAGCCGGATCGCGCGGCACCTCGCCGAGGAGGACATGGAGGCCACCGCCGCCGCCGCCCACACGCTCAAGGGCTCCGTGGGCCACTTCGCCGCGAGAAAGGCCTTCGAGGCCGCCCGGAACGTCGAGGCCGCCGCCCGCGATGGCGACCGCGAGGGCATCCTGGCCTGCTGGAACACGCTCCAGGACGAGCTGCTCAACCTCCGCGCCGCCCTGGCCCCCTATGCCCAGGGCCCCCCGGTCCGGCAGGCCGAGTAGCCTGTAAGCCGCCACACCGGCGGTCAGGCGGTCGCGAAGCGAAGCACGAAGCGGAGGGTCCTCTCCGCGGCCGGGGCGGGCGGGGTGAAAGTGATGCGGCGGATCGTCTCGCCCGAGCGCGACTCGGCGCGGCTCTCCTCGGCGAGCTCGGCGACAGCGAAGTAACCGTCGCTGTCCACGGCCGACAGCGTCGCGGGCGCGGCGCCGTCCGGCTGGATCGCCACCGACCGCCCGTCGGGCGCGACGGCCGCCGGATGCGTCGTGATGAACGCCTCCTCCACCGGCGGCGGCGCCTCGGCGAAGGCGAACGTGTCCGCCAGTCGGACCTCCTCCCCGTCGGCGGCCAGCTCGATGACGCGCGTCAGACGGGTCAGCGACGCCACGTCGTACGCCCCGGCCAGCTCGATGGTGAGCGTCCTGCCGCTCCTGGCGTCGAGCCCTTCGGCCGCGATCGTGCCCGCGAACTGCGCCCCGGGCGGCTGCGGGCGCCCGCCGATCACCGGCACGCTGTGGCCGAGGGAGTTGCAGAAGATGCTCTCGTACCGCCGGTCGCTGAACGTCCGGGCCGAGTAGATCGGCGCGCCGGGGTCGGTCAAGTAGTAGCACCCGTCGCGGAAGACCAGGAAGCTGCCGACGTCGTTGTGGTTGTGGTGCTCGCCGTTGTGTCCGGCCTTGGCGCCGAGGCTCGTGCCGCCGGCGCGCACCAGCGCCACGCCGAGGGCCGGCAGGAGGTGGTCCGCCGCGTCGGCCAGCGGCGTGCAGGTCCGCCCGCCGTACAGCAGCAGGGCCTCCAGCGTCCGGCAGGCGAGCTGGCCGTCCGGGCGCAGCTCGCAGAGCCCGAACAGCTCCCCCGCGTCGTGGAAGCGGTTGATCAGCATCGCGGTGACGGGGTCCTGGAAGCCGCTGTGGGCGTCGGCGAAGGTCAGCTCCTTGCCCGGCGCCAGGGCCACCGATAGCGGATAGCGCGCGATCCGCCCGACCCGCTCGCCCGCGGCGAGGTCGATCCGCCCGCCCGTGTAGTCGTGCAGCGCCGCCGCCAGGCGGATGAACCACCCGAAGCCGAACCGCCAGTAGCTCGGGCCCTCCGTGCACCCGCCGTCCGGCGCGAAGCCCGACAGGAAACTCGGCAGGTGCGACAGCGCGTCGGCGATCAGGCGCCCGAGGCGCGGGGCCTCCGTCTCGACCAGCATCGCCGCGATGCCCACGTTGCCCAGGCAGACCGCGTTCCAGTTGTTCGTGACGGTCTTCCAGCGGTGGCGATGCTCGGCCGACAGGTACGGCCGCAGGACGCGGCGGTCGATCTCGTCGAGCATCCGCTGGCGGACCTCGGGCTCGATGCGGTCGCGAAGCAGCGTCAGGATCGTCGCGTACTTGCAGGCGCACAGGGCCACGCGCAGGTCGATCGGCGTGCCGTGGCGCTCGTGGGCGGGCATGACCCACCAGGAGGCCTCGCACTCGGCCCAGAGCAGGTCGTGGAGGAACTCCAGCGCGCTGCGCTTCGAGCCCGCGCGGGGCGGGACGTCGAACAGGACGGCCATCGCGGCCAGCTCGATCTGCTCGCCGCGCCACTGCTGGAGCGCCTCGAAGTTCCGGCGGTTGCCGATGTGCCGGTACTGGCGGAACGTCGAGTAGGGCAGAACGCCGATCGACTCGTCGGCGGCCAGCTCCTGCTCGATCCGCTCCAGCACGCCCTGCCGCTCGGCCGTCTCCCTCGCCCGCCGGATCGCCTGCTCGTCGTGCAGTTGCGGCAGCGGCGCCGCGCCGAAGCACTCCTCGATGATCCCGGCAATCTCCTCCGCGGAAGCGTCCGTCCACATGCTCGATGCCCTTTCCTTCTCGGGGAGTCCACGAGTCGGCGGGCCATCCTACCGCCGGCGGCGAGATCGTCCTAAGGGTTTCCGCGCCCGTGCGTCATACCGTTGGCGGCGGCCCGCTCGGGGACCGACCGGGCCCCGCGCTGCCGAGGGAGACCAAAGATGACACGCCGACGAAGGAACCTGTGCGTCTTGGCGGCGCTGGCCGTGGCCGCCGGCACGGTGATCGCTCCCTTCCTGCTGCCCCGCACGGAAGACAGCACCGGGGCGCTGCGCGGCCGCATCGTCGCCTGGGCACGGCAGCTCTATAACGCCCTGCTCGGGCGGGCGCCCATCCCGCTCAAGCTGCCGCCGCGTGTGTACGTATGCACGCCGCGGGCCCATCCGCCCGGGGTACGGCTGCGCCCGGCACGGCGGAGCGGGCCGCGTCCCCCGTTCCTGGGTCCCATCGGCGTGACCAACGTCGCGCTGCGCAAGCCCGTCACGGGCAGCGGTCGGGATCCGATCATCGGCACGGTAAGGAACGTCACCGACGGTGTGAAGAGCCCGACCGAGGATGCGACTGTCGAGCTGGGTCCGGGTGTGCAGTGGGTCCAGATCGATCTTCTGGCCCCGCATCGCGTCTACGCCGTCGTCGTCTGGCACGAACCCGGCCGCCTGAACGTGTACCGCGACGTGGTCGTCCAGGTCGCCGACGACCCGCTGTTCCTCCGGAACGTCCGGACCCTGTTCCACAACGACCACGACAACTCCGCCGGCCTGGGGATCGGCAAGGACTGGGAGTACTTCGAGACGAACGAGGGCCTGCTGGTGGACGCCCGCGGCGCCCGCGCCCGGCTCGTCCGCCTGTACTCCAACGGCTGCACCTCGCACGACCTCAACCGCTACGTCGAGGTGGAGGTCTTCGCCTTGCCCGTACGCTGAGCGAGGAGGCGAGCGACATGTCCCATTGACGCAAGAGGATACTGGCCGCCGTCGCCCTCCTTCTGGGCGCCTGCTCGGCGGCGGGCGTGTTGGCTCTGGGCGCAAGGGCAAGAGGCGGGGGATCCACCATCCGTCGCCTGCAAGCCAAGCTTCGCGGTGTCTGGTACAGACTGCTGGGTCGGACGCCCCTTGAGGTGCCCGGGCTGGCGGACGGGATAACGTATGCGACGCCCCGCTGTGGTCGCAACCCGCGCAGGAAACACGCCCGGCTGCTGTCCTGGCCGCGGCGGGAGATCTGGGCCCCGTGTGGCGCGGTGAACGTGGCGATCGGGAAGCCGGTGTCTACCAGCAGCGATCCGGAACTCCTCTTGGGCTTCCCCAGCCAGGTGACCGACGGCCATCGCGGCAACAGCTTCTACGAGTGGGTAGAGCTATGCCCAGGGCTTCAGTACGTCCAGATCGATCTTGCCTCCAGCCACCGAATCTATGCCATCCTTGTCTGGCACGGCTGCAACGCGTCCGGCCAGGACGTCCACGACGATGTGATCGTTCAGGTGGCCGACGATCGGAGCTTCACGCGGGGCGTCCGAACGCTGTTCAACAACGACCACGACAACTCCGCCGGGTTCGGCGTCGGTGCCGATCCTGCCTACTTCGAGACCGCGTGGGGGCTGTTCGTTGAAGCCCGAGGGGTCCCAGGCCGCTACGTGCGGGTCTACTCAAACGACACTCTGTCAGACGTCCCCAATCACTTTGCGGAGGTCGAGGTCTACGGGGTCCCAGGGCGGTGAGCCGGCAAGGGGCGCAGAGGGGACGTTCGTGCTTGCGTGGGAACCCACGAACATCTAGCATTCCTCGTGCGCCTCCTTCCTGGCCGCGCTTCCCTTGCGCGCGGGCGAAATGCGCAGAAGGAGATCGAACAATGGGCTTGGTCGATACGCATGGACCTCGCGTCTCGGCATGTGCAATCGTCTTGCTCGCAGCTCCCGCATGCCTGGCTGCGGCGGGCGAGGGCAACCTCGTGACCAACGGCTCGTTCGAGCAGTGGGAGGGCGGCGCGCCGGTGGGGTGGGCGGCGGCCGGCGACAGCGCGGTCAAGCAGGCGCTCACCCGCGCGCCGGGTCGGGCGAGCCCGTCGGCGGCGCGTCTGACGTGCACGGCGTTCGAGCGGCGCAGCCCGTCCAGCCACGCCATGCTCGCCCAGGTCGGCCGGGTCGCCCTGAAGAAGGGGCAGACGTATCGCCTGTCCTGCTGGCTGCGGGCGGCGAACCTTCGCAGCCGGCACGTGAAGGTGGCGATCTCGGACACGTCCGCGTGGGCCAATTGCGGGCTCACCGCGGGCTTCCTGCTGTCGCGCGAGTGGCGGCGCCACGAGACGCACTTCACCGCCACGCGCACGGTTCGCGAGGCCGGCCGCCTCCAGTTCTGGTTCGCCGAGACGGGCATCCTGCTGGTGGACGACGTGGAGATCGTCCCGGCGGGCGAGCTGAAGATCGAGTTCACCCAGGCCATCGAGCCGGGCCCGTCGCGGAACCTGATCCCCAACGCGTCGTTCGAGTGCGGGCCCGACGGCTGGGCGTCGCTCGGCAAGCCGGCCGGCTGGGGGAACATGTCGGGGCTGTTCGGGCGCGTGGTCCGCCAGGACGCCCGGCACGGGAAGCACTGCCTGCGGATCGACCTCGGCCCGGGCAAGACGCCGGTGACGCACTTCGACTACTTCGACCCGGTCCGCGTGGAGCAGAAGGCGCCGCTGGCGGCGAACCTCGGCTGGGTCAAGCTGGCCAAGGGCGCCCGCTACGCGCTGTCGGCGTGGCTGCGTGCCGACCGGGCGGACGTCCCGGCCCTGCTGGTCGTCCGCCAGTGTGAGCCGGCCGGCCGGCCCGCCACCCGGACGCGCCCGGTGAAGCTCTCAAAGGACTGGCGGCGATACGACCTGACCTTCGAGGCGATCCGGGGGCACGCCTACGTCGCCGTCGGCCCGGACCTGACCAGCAGCACGCAGGACGCCGCGACGGTTTGGATCGACGCGGTCCAACTGGAGCGCGGCGGCTCGGCCGGCGAGTTCGCCCCGCGCGAGCCGGTGGAGGTCGGCCTGGACAGCGGGCGCTTCGGGAACGTCTTCTTCGTCGGCGAGCCGGTCACGCTGCACGTCGCGGCGTCGAACGCCACGTCGCGCAACGCGGCGGTCGAGCTGAAGGCGACGGCCGAGGACTTCTTCGGCCGCGCTTCGCCGGTGCCCCCATGCCGGGTCGACGTCCCCGCCGGCGGCTCGGCCCGCGCCGAGTGGGCGACGGGCTGGACCGAGCCGGGTTTCTACAGGCTGAAGGCCTCGTGGCGCGCCGACGGCCGGGAGCACGCGCGCACCGTTCGCATCGCCCTGGTCCACCGCTACGCCCACGACGACTCCGCCTTCGGCATCAACCACGCCCCCCCGACGGCCGATCTGTGCAAGCTGCTGCGCGACGCGGGCGTGGTCTGGGCGCGCGACTGGTCGCTCAAGTGGCAGCACGTCGAGCCGAGGCCCGGTGCGTTCGACCCCGCCGTCGCCGACACCCAGGTCGACCGCGTGCTGGCGACCGGCATGAAGCAGCTCTGCCTGCTGCCGCCGTTCCCGTCGTCGAACTGGGCCTCGACGGCCCCCAAAACGCTCGACACGAAGGGCTACCCCGGCGTGCGCCTCGCGATGGCGTTCGCGCCGAAGGACCCGAAGCTCCTGGCGGCCTACATCGAACGCTGCGTGCGCCACTTCAAGGGCCGCGTGAGCACCTGGGACTTCCTCAACGAGCCCGTCTACACGACTTACTCGCTGCCGGGCAAGGGCAAGGGCGTGCCCGGGGCGGCCTACACGGTGGCCGACTACGTCCGCCTGCTCAAGCTCGCCTACGCGGCGATGAAGCGCGCCGACCCGGCCTGCCGCGTCCTGGGGGGCATCGGCGCCGGTCCGCAGCACCTGACGCGGGAGTTCGCCGAGGCGGGCGGGCTGGACTGCTGCGACATTCTCAACCTGCACACCTACCCCGGCGCCGCGCCGCCGGAGGGCTACCTCGAGCCGATGGCCGAGCTGAATCGCCTGATGGCGAAGCACCGCAAGCCCAGGGGCATCTGGGTCACCGAGTACTCCTACTACGCCGCGGACGACAAGCCGTGGACGCCGTTCGTGAAGGCCTCGGGCTGGGCCGCCGCCCGCCTGCTGGACAGCGAGCGCCGCTGCGCCGACTACTCGGTGCGCTTCGCCGTGGTCATGCTCGCCAGCGGCGTCGAGAAGGTCTTCTACCACTCGGGCGCCAGCGGCGAGGTCAACCGCGAGCCGCTGGAGTGCTGCCTGCTGGGCTATGCCGGCGTGCCGCGAAAGGTCTACGCCGCCCAGGCGGCGCTGGCCCACGTCCTGGGCCCCAAGGCCCGGTTCGTCGCGCGCCTGCCGCAGCCCGCCCGCGACGGCCGGCGCGTCGAGGGCCTGTATGCCTTCGCCTTCCAGTGCGGCGGCCGGGCCGTGCTCGTCGCCTGGGCCGATACGTACCTCGCCGGGGACGACTGGTCCCTGTCCGTACCCGAAGGGACACACCTGTACGACATCGTCGCCCGGCGGGTCGATCGGGCGCCGCGGAAGCTGACCCCCTCGCCCGCGTACGTCGTGAGCGGGTCGCTCTCGGCGACGCGCCTGGCCGAGTCGTGCCGGTTCACGTACCCCACGAAGTGAGCCTTCCGGCCGACGCCCCGCCGTGCGCGATGGGCAAGGCAGGGGGGCCGGGGCACGGGGCGGACGGCTACGGCAGGGCGAGGCGCTCGATGCGCCGGCAGGCCTCGTCGAGCTCGTCGTCGGGCTTGGCGTAGCAGAAGCGCAGGAGGTCTTCGCCGCTGTCGTCGTGGTAGAAGGCCTCGCCCGGCACGGCGGCGACGCCGCCTTCCTTCAGGAGGTACATGGCCCGCTGCTTGCTGGTCGCGCCGGGTAGGCGGGTGGCGTCGGCCAGGACGTAGTAGGCGCCCTGCGGCACGGACGGCGTCAGCCCGGCGGCATCCAGCGCCTCACAGATCCGCCGGCGCTTGGCGTCGAACTCGGCGCACTGCCGGCGGTAGAACTCGTCGCCCAGCTCGTCGATGCCGGCGGCGACCCCGAGCTGAAGCGGCGCCGGGGCGCAGACGTAGACCAGGTCGTTGACGTAGCCGATCATCTCGGCCCACCGGCGGTCGCAGACGCTGTAGCCGATCCGCCAGCCGGTGATGCTGAACGTCTTGGAGTAGCCGCTGATGGTGATGGTGCGGTCGGCGATTCTTGCGAGCGAGCCGGGGCTGACGTGCTTGCGGCCGTCGTAGAGGAAGTACTCGTAGATCTCGTCGGTGAAGACGAACAGGTCGTGGCGGACGGCGAAGTCGGCGATCCAGCCCAGCTCCTCGGGCGTGTAGACCTTGCCGGAGGGGTTGGCCGGCGTGTTGACCATGATGCCGCGGGTGCGGTCGGTGACGGCGGCCTCCAGGTCGGCCGGCGTGAACGTCCAGTCCGGCGCCTTCATCGTCACGTAGCCGCACCGGGCGTCGACGGCGAGGATCGTGTTGACGTGATAGCCGTAGTAGGGCTCGAAGAGGATGACCTCGTCGCCGGGGTCGAGCAGGCTGAGGCACGCGCAGTAGAACGAGCCGGTGGACCCGCCGCTGACGACGACGTCGGTCTCGGGGTCGCAGTCGATGCCGTTGTCGCGTTGCATCTTGCGGGCGATGGCCTCGCGCAGCTCGGCGAGGCCGTCGTAGCGCGTGTAGGAGTTGACGCCGGCGTCCATGGCCTGCTGGGCGCCGCGGCGGACGGGCGGGGGCACGCCGACGTCGCAGACGCCCTGGGAGAGGTTGATCCCCCCGTAGCGTTCGCACTCGATGGTCATGACGCGGATCTCGGCCTGGACGATCCGCGCGGCCCGTTGGCTGATCGAGAGGCTCACGTCACACCTCGCTGGCGAAGAAGTCGCGGATGGCTTGGGCGGTGATCTCGACGTGCTCTTCGGTCGTCTCGGCGCTCATGGGCAGAGAGATGACCTCGTTGCAGATGGCGGCGGTCTCGGGCAGGAGCCAGTCCCCGAGGTGGAGGTCCGGGTAGGACCACATGGGCCTGGGCCAACTCACGAGCGTCTCGACGCCGTTCCGGGTGAGGTGCTCGCGGAGCTCGTCGCGGCGCTTCGTCCGGATGACGTAGTTCTGGAAGGAGTCGAAGTGCCTTTCCTCGCTGAAGTGGGGCAGGCGGAGGTCGCCGAGGCCCTCGAGCCGGCGGCGGTAGCGCGAGGCGATGTGTCGGCGGTGCTGGATCCAACTGCGGAAGTGCTTCTGGAGCTTCACGTCGAGGACGACCGCCTGGACGTTGTCCAGCAGCGCCGTGTAGCCGTGGCAGAAGTACTCGCGGGTCTCGCGGTCCTCGCCGTTGTAGCGAAGGAGGCTGGCGAGGCGGGCGACGTGGGGGTCGTCGGTGGTCAGTGCGCCGCCGTCGCCGAAGCCGCCCAGGGCCTTGAACGGGTAGAACGAGAAGCACCCGCCGATGCCGAAGCCGCCGCCCATCTTGCCGTCGAACGTCGCACCCAACGCCTGCGCGGCGTCCTCGACCACCGCCAAGCCGTGCTTCTCGGCGGCCGCCATGATCCGGTCCATGTCGCAGACGCGACCGTTGAGGTGTACGGGCAGGATGGCCTTGGTCCTCTCGGTGACGGCCGGCTCCACCAGCTCCGGGTCCATGTTGTAGTCTTCGCCAACGTCGATCAGCACCGCCGTGCCGCCGCAGTTGACGATGGCGGAGACCGTCGCCAGAAACGTGTGGGCGACGGTGATCACCTCGTCGCCGGGCCCGACGCCCGCTCCGCGCAGGGCGAACTCCAGGGCGTGATAGCCGCTGTTGAGGCCGACGGCGTAGCGGGTCCCCACGAACTCGGCCAGGTGGGCCTCGAAGTCCCTCAACTCCTGCCGGTAGATCAGCTCGCCCCTCTCCAGGCAACTGGTGATCGCGCCGTCGATGTCGGCCTTGAGCTTCCTGTAGTGCGTCCGGGGATCAACAAAGGGCACTCTCCAGGCCATAACTCACTCCTTGCTCATCAATGACGCCATCGACATCCTCGGCGTGGGGTTTCGCTTGGAAACCCTCACCGTGCTGTCGCGGGGACCGTCGAGCGACGCGGCCCCCAGGGGTGAAAGGGCAGCCGGCGTCAGCCGTGGCGGCCGGAACGGCAAGCCGCCGGGCTATGTTCCGGTTCCTTCTCAACCGAGGAACGCCCGGACGGAATCCGCGAGCTTCTCCGCGGACAGCCCGTAGAGCTCCCGCATGTGCACCTGCCCGCCGACGCCCTTGGGGAACTCGCTCGGCAGGCCCAGCCTCCGCAAGCGCACGCCCGCGGGGTTCAGATCGCTGACGATTTCGGCCACGGCGCCGCCGAGCCCGCCGAGGATACTGTGCTCCTCGATGGTGACCAGGGCCCGGGTCGTCTCGGCGGCCTCGGCGATCGCGTCGGCATCTATGGGCTTGACGGTGTGCATGCTCAGGACGGTGGCGTCGACGCCGTCGGCGGCGAGCCGGTCGGCTGCGTCCATCGTGCTCTTGAGCATCCCGCCGGTGCTGATCAGCGTGACGTCATCGCCCTGGCGAAGGCGGATGGCCTTGCCGAGCTCGAACGGCACGGGCTCGGCGTGGACCTTGGGTTCGCCCGCGCGGCCGAGGCGGAGGTATACGGGACCCTCGCGGGCCGCGGCCGCGCAGGTCGCGCAGCGGGCCTCGTACGGGTCGCCCGGCGCGACGACCACCATGTTCGGCAGGGAACGCAGGATGGCGATGTCCTCCGTGGCGAAGTGCGTCATGCCCAGCGCGCCGTAGGCCATGCCGCCGCCGACGGAGACGATCTTGACGTTCGCGTTGTGGTAGCAGACGTCGTTGCGGATCTGCTCCAACGGGCGCAGCGTCGGGAAGTTGGCGATCGAGTAGGTGAAGCAGACCCTCCCGCAGAGGGCCATGCCCGCCGCGATGCCCGTCATGTTCTGCTCGGCGACCCCCGGGTTGAGGAACTGCTTGGGGAAGCGCTCGGCGAAGCCCATGACCACGCCGAAGCCCAGGTCCCCGACGATCAGCATGATCCGCGGGTCGCGCCCGGCCAGCTCCGTCAGCGCTTCGATGAAGGCCGTCCTCATTCCGTGTACCCCAGTTCCCGCAGCGCCGCGTCGTACTCCTCGCCCTGCGGATGGCGGTAGTGCCACAAAACGTCGTCTTGCATGAAGCTGACTCCCTTGCCCTTGACGGTGTGGGCGACGACACAGGCGGGCCGCCCGCGCTTCAGCGGGACCCGCTCGAGGGTCCGGTCCACCTGGGCCACGTCGTGCCCGTCGATCTCCTCGACGGACCACCCGAACGAGCGCCACTTCGCGGCGAAGGGCTCGAGGTCCAGGATGTCCTTGACGTGCCCGAGGCTCTGGATCTTGTTGTAGTCGACGATGGCGATCAGGTTGTCGAGCCCGTGGTGGCCGGCGAACATGGCCGCCTCCCACGTGGAGCCTTCGTCGCACTCGCCGTCACTGAGCACGGCAAAGACGCGATAGGCCCGCCCGTCGAGCTTGCCCACGTACGCCATGCCGTTCGCCATGGACAACCCGTGCCCGAGCGAGCCGGTCGAGACCTCCACGCCCGGCACGCCCCAGTGCGTGGCGTGGCCGGCGAGGCGGCTGCCGTCCACGCAGAAGCTCTCCAGCCAGTCCTTCGGGAAGAAGCCTTTCTCGGCCAGCACGGCATACAGCCCGGCGCAGCCGTGTCCCTTGCTCAGCACCAGCCGGTCGCGGTCGGGATCGTCCACCGAGTCCGGCGCGATGTGCAGGATCTTCTCGTACAGGACGGCGAGGATCTCCGCCATGGACAGGGACGTGGCGATGTGGGAGCTTCGCGCGTGGTGTACCATTCTGACGGCGTGTACACGGATGCGGTTGGCCAGTTCGCGGCAGGCGTCGAGGTCCCGCGGCGCGGGGGCTTCGCCGCCGCGCCCGCGCCCCCGCGCGAACGCCCTGCCGCTCGACGCCGCCAGCACCTTCAGCAGCACCTGCTTGACGTTCCGGATCGCCTTGAGCGTCATGTTCGTGTGGAAGGGCAGCGCGATCGACAGGTTGCCGACACGCTCGGTCTCGGGGAACTGCCCCGGGCGCGTGCCGAGCAGCTCGCGAATGAACGGCTGGAGGTGGATCGGCGAGAAGTACGGGCGGCAGCCGATGCCCTCGGCATGCAGCCGCTCGATGATCTCGTCCCGCTGGTCCTGGGTGAAGTGATCGGCCAGCCGGATGACGTACACGAACCACGCCGCCTTCTCCGGCTCGGCCATCGTCGGCAGGCGGATCTCCTCGACGTCGGCGAGCATCTCGTTGTACGTGTTGGCGGCGTGGCGGCGCTTCTGGAGGATCTCGTCCAGGCGGTGCATCTGGGCGTTGCCCAGCGCGGCGGTCATCTCGCCCAGGCGATAGTTGTAGCCCAGCATGGGGTGGATGACGGAAGTCTGGTCGTTCCGGCCCTGGTTTCGCATGGCGCGGCAGAGGTCTTGGGTCCTCTCGCTGTCGGTGACGATCATGCCGCCTTCGCCGGTCGTGATCTGCTTGTTGGGGTAGAAGCCGAACACCCCGCATTCGCCGAAGCTCCCGGCCGGGCGGCCCCCCAGGTAGCCCCCCAACGCTTCGCAGCAGTCCTCGATCATGAGCAGCCCGTGCTTGCGGGCAATCTGCTCGTACTCCTCGAAGTGAGCGGTGTTGCCGAAGACCTCGACGGGGAGAATGGCTTTGGTCCGTGAGGTGATGGCCGCCTCGATGGCGTCAGGGTCCATGTTGTACGTCTCGGGATCGATGTCGACGAAGACCGGGCGCGCGCGCTCGAAGAGGATGGCGTTGGTCGTGGCGACGAAGGAGAAGGGCGTGGTGATCACCTCGTCGCCCTCGCCGATCCCCAGCGCGCGGACGCACAGGTGCAGGCCGCTCGTGCCGCTGTTGACGCCGATGCCGTACTTCCGGCCGGCGCGACCGGCCACGGCGACCTCGAACGCCTCGATCTGCGGGCCGATGCTCAGCCGGTCCGTGCGGAGGACGGAGACGACGGCTTCGACGTCCTCGTCGCTGATGTCCGGCCGGGATAGCGGGACCTCTTCGTGCTCCATGAAGGGCCTTTCCTCGGGTCTGGCGAAGTTCTCGGCGGGGCTAGCTGCCCTGGTCGTCGGAGGCGGCCCCGGCGCCGGTCGCCGCGCCGCTGTTCGCCGCGGCCGGGGCAAGGCCCGCGCCCGCCCGCGCCGAACCGTCGTCCCCGGGGGAATGGAGCGGCTCGTACTCGGGAACCAGCTCTCGCAGTGCCGCGACGATCTCTTTCCGATCCATACTGTGCTGGAGCCGTTCGAGTTCGCGCACCGTGCGTTCGATCTTCTGCCATTCGATCGGGTGCCCTTTCCAGACGTTGATCTTCGCGTGCACGGTGGGCTCGATATCCTCCCCCGTCGTGCGCAGCTCCTCGAAGAGCTTCTCGCCGGGACGGACGCCCGTGAAGACGATGTCGATGTCCTCCCCGGGGCGGAAGCCGCTCAGCGTGATCATGTTCCGCGCCAGGTCCACGATCTTGACCGGCTCGCCCATGTCGAGCAGGTAGATCTGCCCGCCGACGCCGGTCGCCGCCGCCTGGAGCACCAACTGCGCTGCCTCGGGGATTGTCATGAAGTAGCGCGTCATCTCCGGGTGCGTGACGGTGACGGGCCCGCCGGCGGCGATCTGGCGCCGGAAGGTGGGCACCACCGAGCCGCTGGAGCCGAGCACGTTGCCGAATCGGACGGCCTTGAATTGGGTTCGGCAGTAGGTCCGGCCGTTCAGGGCCTGCGCGTAGATCTCCGCGATGCGCTTGGAGGCCCCCATCACGGAGGAGGGGTTGACGGCCTTGTCGGTGGAGACGGTCACGAACTCGGCCACCCCGAACTCGCAGCACGCGTCGGCGACGTTCTTCGTGCCGAAGACGTTGTTCTTGATCGCCTCGCAGGCGTTCTTCTCCATCATGGGCACGTGCTTGTGCGCCGCGGCGTGGATGACGACCTCCGGGCCGTATTTCCGCCAGATGCCGAGCACGCGCCGGCGATCGCAGATGTCGCAGATCAACGTCGCCAGGGGGATCTGCGGGAAGGCGCGCCGGAGTTCGTTCTCGATCTCGAAGAGGGGGTTTTCGGCCTGCTCGACCAGCAGGAGCTGCGCGGGTCGGTAGTTGGCGACCTGGCGGCACATCTCCGAGCCGATGCTCCCGCCGGCGCCGGTGATCAGCACGCGCTTGCCGCGAAGGAAGCGCCCGAGCGCTTCGCGATCGAGCTCGACGACCTTCCGCCCGAGCAGGTCGTTGATGTCCACGTCGCGAATCTGCGAGACGGTCACCCGCCCGTCGATCATGTCGCCGACGCCCGGCAGCGACTGGAACTTCAGCTTCGTGCCGCTGCACAGCTCGATGACGCGGCGGAGCTGCTTCTGCGTCGCCGAGGGCATGGCGATGATGATCTCCTCGACGTCCTGCTCCTCGCAGACTCGGCGGATCTCCCCGGTGGTGCCGAGGACCGGCAGGCCGTGGATCAGGAGGCTCCGCTTGGCCGGGTCGTCGTCCACCAGCCCGACCACCCGGTAGCGCTCCACCCGCATGCGATGGATCTCGCGGATGATCGCCTCGGCGGCGTTGCCGGCCCCGACCAGCAGCACGCGGCGCGCGCCCTCGGCGCTGATGGGGCGCATCTCCTCCCGGTAGAGGCGGAAGCTCAGCCGGGCCGTGCAGACCAGGAACACCGTGCCCAGGAAGTCCAGCACGAGCACGCCCTGGGAGTAGCCGCTGAAGTAGCGGATGATCGGCGTGAGGGCGGGAACCGTGATGTCCCGCCCGGTGGCCTGAACGAACCATCGCGGCACGTAGCGGAAGACGTTCACCGCGACGAACATGACTGCCACGAACACCCACGAGGCGACCAGGATCCGCGAGACGTCCCGGATACTGGCATACTGCCAGCCGCTGCGGAAGAGCTTCATCTTGCCGAAGATGACGAGCTTGAGCCCCACGAACAGCGGCAGCCACGGCAGGAACCGCTCCAGGAACCAGTTCTTCCCGCCGCCGGGGATTCCGGTGTCGAACCGCACGAGAAAGGCCAGCAGCAGCGCCAGGGAGAACAGGGCCGAGTGAATCGCCACGTGCGCGCCCAGCCGGTGGCGGTGGGCGAACAGCTCGGCGTGGCTCAGCAGGCCGGACCAGCGGCTCGGAGGCCCGGGGGCCGGTTCCTGTCCTGTGGCGGGGTCGGGCATAGATCCAATTCGCGGACCGAGTTACGGCGATACACCGGTCCTGTCATCGGCGCGGCACGGAACGCCCTTTAATTATAGGGGTCGGCGAGGGCAGCGGCAATCGACCGGCCGGGTGGACTCGGGGGAGGGCACGACCTCACCAGCCCAGAGGCACTCGATTCCCGAGAGGCCGAATCGGACATGCCGCACCTGCCGTTGGCACCGCGCGGAGTGCGGCAGGGGGCAGGGCGCTACCCGGCGCCGCCGGGGCTCGGGGGCGCGATCGTCTCCCGGCCCGACGCGGGTCCCGCCGTGGGGCCGCCGGGCTCCTTCGCGACGTCGCGCTGCCGCGCCGGCGCCAGCTTGCCGGACACCTTCCCGCTGGCCACCATGCCGTCCCAGAACGTCCGGACCGCCTCCAGCAGGTACGTGTCCCTCTTCTTCAGCGCGGCGGCCAGGGCATGCGACAGGGCGGTGCGGGCGGCTTGGCTGTCCTGGACCTCGCCAAACCACCGGAAGTAGGCCAGCAGGAGCTGGGCCTCCCCGTCGGAGCGGTTCGCCTGCACGTGCTGATCCAGGGCGTACATGTGCTGGGCGTACTTGTCGCTGTCGCCGTAGAAGCCCATGGGGCGCAGGGGTGCCCCGGGAAGCTTCGGCATGCGTTTCAGGGCCAGTTCGAGGAAGAAGGCGGCCTTGGCGTAGGAGTAGCGCGACAGGGCGAACTGCGTATGGGTCAGGCAGATGAGGCTCTCGGGGTCGTTGCCGCCGATGTCGTTAGCGATCCGGAAGTAGGTGTAGGCATCGTGGTAGTTGTTGGCCCGGAACGCGCGGTCGCCCTTGAGCATGCTCTGGCGGTACGGGCCCGGCGGGTTGGGCACGAGGGAGGTGATCGGCTTGCCCCGGTCGCTCAACAGGGACGTGGCCGCCTCCTCCAGCGCCCGGAGGTAGGCCCGGGCGGCGCCGAAGGCCGTTTCGTCCTGGAGCGCCAACGCGCTGCCGATGCCGGGGCCCTCGGCCTCGGCCGGGGGCTTCACAAGCGGGACGAGCTCCAGCGGCGCGAAGGGGGACGGCGTCCGAGTGGCCGGCGCGAAGGGGGACGGCATGCCAGTGGACATCGACGGGCTGAACGACGGCGCGACAGGGATCTGGGTCATCGGCATGCCCACGCGGTCGCTGATGCCCCTGCCTCCGATGCCCAGGCCCGTGGTGCGCCGGATGGACAGTGCCCCCAGTCCGCTGTTGGACAGGCCCAACCCCAACGCCGGCCGGAGCGAGAGTCCTTGACGCTGGAGCGCGAGCGGGTTGCGGATCTCGATATTGCTCCGCAGCACGTCCGTGCCGGGACCAGCGCGCAACGCCCCGCCCCCCATGCCGTATGAGAACGACCGGAAACTGTCGACTGACGTGCCGTAGCCGATCCTGCCTACCCCGATCCCCGTGCTGAGCGCCTTCCGCTTCCGGGACTGGCCGCGGGCCGACCCGCTCGGACCGGCCAGGGCCACTGCCGCCGCCGCTACGAGGACGGTCTTCAGGCGATTCTTTCCCATGCTCTTGCTCCGGTCTGTCCCTTCCTAATTATACGACAAAGCCGCGCCCTGGGCTCGCACCGATTTGACGATTTGGCCTTAGCGCCGGTTCCCGTTGGTCCTAGAATCAGGGCCGCACGATGAGGGTGATGTCATGACATTCCGTTGCCGGCAGCTTCGGGCGTCCCTGGCGACTGTCCCGGTGGGCCTTGCGGCGGCCCTGACGCTCGCCGCCTCGGGCGCCGCGCCGCCTCGGGGCGCTCGGATCCTCGAGGACTTCGAGACCCCCTCCGCCGTCCGCGTCGTGGCGGGGCGCCTGTTGCCCGTCCGCGGCGGGCAGAGCGTCACGCACGGCAAGCAGGCCGGCAAGCTCCCCGGCGGCGCGGCGATCGCGCTGCATCTCGGCCGGCTCGGCCCGGCCGCTGACGGCTGGCTCGCCCTCGACACCCTCACCACCCAGCCGCTGGCCCAGGCCCTCGTCCTGACCTTCGGCAAGTCCCCGAAAAAACTTGAGTTTCGCGCACACGTGCGGCCGGGCAGCGATCGGATCCGCCTGCCCCTGCCGGTGGTGGCGGCCGAGCTGTCCGGCGGCTGGCCGACCGGGGGAGCGACCCTGACCCTCGCCAATCCGGGCGAGTCAGCCATCCTCCTGGACCACGTCCGCCTCGAGCCGCCCGCCGCGCCGCCACCCGGCAGCGTCCTGCTGGACTTCGGCCCGCGGCCGCAGGGGCTCTGGCCGGGCTTCCAGGCCGCCGGCACCGACTCCAAGCACCTGCTCTGGAGCGGCGCGGTGGGCATCTACCCCGCCGTCCGTCCCTTCCCCGACCCACTCACCGGCGACTTTGTCGGCCCCTACACCTCCAGCCCGCGCGCCGACCACTTCACCCTGGTCGGCCCGTCCGAATCGCGCGCCGTGGGATGGCTGTGGGTGACCCACTACGTCGCCCGCAGCTTCCAACCGGTCGAGTACAGCATCCGCCTCGCCGGCCGCCCCCTCAAACAGCGACGGCTATCCCTCCGCCAGATGCTCGGGCCGGAGGGCCTCCTGGAGGGCATGGGCGGGCGGTGGACGGCGGAGTGGTTCGACCGCACGCACGCGCCGAGGCTGGTGGACCGGATCCCGGTGTCCCTGGGGCCGCGGGGCGCCCGTGTCGACCTGACCGCCTGCCAGGTCGCCGCGCTGGCGATGGCCCCGGCCGCCCAGCGGGCAGGCCTGGACGACTACGTCCGGCAGGTTCAGGCCGACCTGTCGCGCTACCGGCGGCAGTTCGTCTTGGGCGTTCGCCAAGACGACGTGTGCGCCCTGGCACCGACGAAGGCGGAGGCGGCCGGAGGACTGATGGTGTTCCGCCCGCCCCCGGAAGGGGCGTTCTCCGCCGGCTGGACGCCGCGGCAGAGGCAGGCCGCCGCCCCCCTGAGGGCCTTGGCGGCCAACGGGTCGCTGGCGGTCATGGCACTGGCCGTCGTGCCGACGGAGGCGACGGCGTCCTTGTCGGTGGGGATCGAGCCGCTCCTGGCGGAAGGCCGGCGGCTCCAGACCGCCGCGCCGGGGCCAGCCGCCTGGCTCCTGGAACGGGCGCCGTACGTCCGCTCCGGGGAGGCGATCTTCCAGCCGTGGCGGCTGAGGCGGAAGCTGATCGCCCTGAAGGCCGGCGAGGTGGTCCATGTGGCCGTCTGCGTGCCGGTCTCGTCGACGGCTGCCGATGGTGTTTACCGCGGCTCCCTTCGCCTGGCGTGCGGGCGCCGGACGACCACCGTGCCGATGGAGCTGGAGGTGATGACCCTCGGCCCGGTCCCCTCGCCCGGCCCGGTCTTCACGCAGCTTGGCCCGATCCTGGCACGAGATTTCCTCGGCGGCCTGGCGCACGGGATCAAGGCGGCCCGGCGCGGGCCGGTCCTGCTCCGAATCCGCCGGGAGCTGCTGAGGCAGGGCTTGACCTCTTTGCTGCTGGCGGGTCCGACCCTCCGCCCCGACGGCGTGCTGGACGCGACGGCCTACCTCCGCGACCTCCAGGCCACGCCCGTTCGGGCGGTCTCGGGCCCGACGTTCGTCGACGTCCACGGCGTGGTGCGGCAGTTAGGCTCTCTGCGGATCGCCCCGGGATCGAGTCGCTATCGACGGATCGCGCGCGGGCTGGTCGCGGAGACCGGTCGGCTCGCCGCCCGGGTCGGCCTGCGGGACCTGCGCCTGTATCTGGGCTATGCCCCCGCGGCGGACGACCTGCCGCCTTTGGTCCAGGCCGCCAGCGTCCTCGCCGAGGCCGGAGGGCGCCCGGCGCTCGGCACGTCCCTGGTCGCCCTCGGGAAGCTCTCCGACGCCGCGGCGGCCAAGGCACTGCGCCCGCTCGCCTCGGTGACGGTCTTTGGGCGGCCCGACATCACCAAGGCGGTCCGGGCGTTCAAGGCGCTCGGCGGGGAACGGCAGGCCCTGCGGGGCGTGACCGTTCCCGACCGGTACGAATGCGGCTTCTGGGCGGCGGCGGCGGGGACCGACGGCGTCCACGTGAATTGCATCTACAGCGCCTCGGGGCACTACAGCGGTTGTACGCCGGAAGCGCGCGGGCTCCTGGTGCCGCGGGCGGACGGCTCCTTCGATGCGGCGCTGCCGGCCCTTCGCCTGCGCCAGGCTCGCGAGGACTTCCTTCTCTTCCGCCGCGCCGAGCAGGTCCTCCAGAGGGCCAGGGACCGCAAGGTCCAGGCGCCCGCCCTGGAGCGCCTCCTGCGGGACATCGGCGAGAAGGTCCGCGCCGGCGGCCTCAGTTGGTACGATCCGGAGCGGCTGCGCACCGGGCCGTACGGCCCGGCCGAGTTGGAGGCGTGGCGCGACTCGCTGATCCGGGCAGCCGCCGCCGTGGCGAAGGAGACCGACGGGCGGAAGGACACAAGGGGGTCGAGCCGAACATGAACGCGCGAGCCGCATCGACCAGTTCGCCGGCCGCCCCCGAGAGGGCGCTCCACGCGGGACGGCTCTACGTGGGCGTGCTGGCGGTGTTCCTGGGCGTTTACGCCCTGACGACCCAGCGCGGCTGCGCGTGGCAGGACAGCGGCATCTTCCAGTGGCGGATCCTCCAGTTCGACCTGCAGGGCTGGCTGGGGCTGGCCCTGTCCCATCCGCTGCTGATCCTGCTGGGCAAGGCCTTCAGTCACCTGCCCTTCGGGCCGTTGGCGTGGCGGATGAACCTGGTTTCGGCCGTCTGCGGCGCCCTCGCCGTGGCCAACGTCGCCGTGCTGGTCCGGCGCCTGGTGCCGGCCCGGCCGACGGCGGCGTGGCTGGCGGCGGGGCTGTTCGGCCTGGCCCACACGAGCTGGTGGCTGGCGACCATCTGCGAGAGCCAGATGCTCCTGGCGGCGATCTTCACGGCCGAGCTGAACGTCCTGGTCTCGCTGCTTCGCCGGCCGAGGGGGCACCTGGTGATCCTGCTGGGCGCCCTGAACGGACTGGGGCTGACGGCCCACAACCTGGCGCTGCTAGCCGTGCCGGTCTACGGCTTGGTGGTCGTGGGGCTCTGCTGGCGGCGCCGGCTCCGGTGGAGCTCGATGGCCCTGCTGGTCGCCGGTTGGCTGGTGGGCGCGTCGGGCTTCCTGGCGCTGATCGTCCGGGGCGCATCAAGCGACGGGCTCGCCGCGGCCGTGTCCTCGGCCCTGTTCGGCGCCCGATGGCGGGGCAGCGTCCTCGGCGGGTCCTTGCGGGCCGTCGCGATGGGTGCCGGCTGCGTCGCCTACAACTTCCCCAATGCGGCGCTGCCGCTGGCGGTGGTGGGGCTGGCGGGCCTGCGGAAGCAGCCGCCCCGGGCGCTCGGGCGGGCCCTGGCCGCCTTGGCCGGCATCTACCTGCTGTTCGCCATCCGGTACCGGGTGGCCGACCAGTTCATGTTCTTCCTGCCGTTCTACGCCATGGTGGCCGTGCTGGCCGGCGTGGGGTACGACCGTCTCGCCGCCCGGCCGTGGGGTGCGGGCCTGGCGGCCGTCGCGACGGCCAGCCTGCTGGTCGGGCCGATCCTGTACGCCGTCATGCCGGTCGTTGCCCGCGCGGCCGACCTGCCCCTGCCGGGCCGTAAGGACCTGCCCTTTCGCGACCCGGGGCGGTACTGGCTGAGCCCGTGGAAGGCCGCGGAGGACTCCGCCGGGCGGTTCGCCCGGGCCGCCCTCGACGAGGCGCCGGCGGGCTCGATCGTCGTCGCCGACAGCACGAGCCTGTATCCCTTGCTGTGGACGAAGCATGCCCGCGGCGGCTCGGGGGGGACGAGTCTGGTCGGCCCCGGGCAGGCCCTTCGGCCCGGCACGCCGGACGTGTTCGTGGTCTCGACACTGCCGGGCTACTGCCCCGAATGGATCCGTCAGGGCGCCTCGCTGGAGAAGGACCGCGAGGACGCCGTGCTGTTCCGCGTCGTCTGGCGCCCGGCGACCCAACGCGCGGCCGTGGGCGACTGAGCGCGTGCGGCCCCGAACCGGATCTGGACGTAAGCCCTTTCTTGCAAAGGATGTATTCTGACGAACGTCCTTTCCATCATCATCCCCGTCTACAACGAGCGGGACACGTGGCGCGAGCTGCTCGAGCGGGTCGAGGCCGTCGCGATGCCCGAGGTCGCCCGCGAAATCGTCCTCGTCGACGACGGCTCGAGCGACGGCACGAGGGACCAGTTGACCGCCTTCGCCCGCGAGCACGGCGGCGATGCGCCCCCCCGCGCCGGCGCCATCGGCTGCCGCGTGGTGTTCCACGAGCGCAACCGGGGTAAGGGCGCGGCCGTGCGGACGGGCTTCGCCGCCGCGAGAGGCGACGTGGTGGTCGTTCAGGACGCCGACCTGGAGTACGACCCCGGCGACCATCCGCGGCTCATCGAGCCCATCCTCCGCGGCGAGGCCGACGTGGTCTACGGCACGCGCTTCGCCAGGGGCACCGGCCGCCAAGGCTACTGGAAGAACTACCTGGCCAACAAGTTCCTCACGGGCCTGTCCAACCTGACGACCGGCCTGAAGCTCTCCGACATGGAGACGTGCTACAAGATGTTCCGCCGCGGCGTGTTGGGCCGCGTCGCGCTGGAGCAGAACCGCTTCGGCTTCGAGCCGGAGGTCACCGCCAAGCTGGCCCGGCTGGACCTCCGCTTCGCCGAGCTGCCGATTGCCTATCGCGGGCGGTCGCACGAGGAGGGCAAGAAGATCGGCTGGCGCGACGGGCTGAAGGCGATCTGGTGCATCCTCAAGTACGGCCGCCGCTTCCGCCGCAAGGCCCGAATGGTCCCGTTGGAGGACCGCCCCCTGTAGCGCCGAGCCCGCCTGCCGACGAGGCGTGAGGGCCCGCTAAAGGCTTGCGCGGCCGACGGTCGATAGGAAGCATGGGCAGTCCCTCACCGGAGTGCCTCTCGCCGCATGGCCGTTTTGACACGGATGGCTCGGAGGCGTAGGATGGCAGGCGGTATGGAGACCCCGAAGCCCGCCCAGGCTGATGTCTCGTCGCGGTCCCAGGCGTATGCCGGCCGGCGGGTGCACCTGATCGGCATCGGCGGGTCGGGCATGCGGGCGCTGGCGCGGATGCTCCTGGAGCGCCGGGCGATCGTCAGCGGCTCGGACCGCGCCCCCGGGGGCCCCCTCGAGCGCCTGCGCGAGCAGGGCGCGGCCGTCCACGTCGGCCAGTGCGCCGAGAACCTCCCCGAGGCCTGCGACCTGGTGGTTCACTCGGCGGCGATCCACGAGCAGAACCCCGAGCTGCTGGGCGCCCGGGGCCGCGGGGTGGAGGTGATCAAGTACAGCCAGATGCTCGGGCGCCTGATGGCCGAGGCGGTGGGCATCGCGGTGGCGGGCACGCACGGCAAGAGCACGACGACGGGGATGGTGGCCTACGTGCTGCACGAGGCGGGGCTGGACCCGAGCTTCGTGATCGGCGCGACGGTGCCCCAGCTCGGCGGGCCCAGCGGCGTGGGGGCGGGGGAGCACTTCGTGGCCGAGGCGTGCGAGTACGACCGGAGCTTCCTGAGCCTCTGCCCGCGTCTGGCGGCGATCCTGAACGTCGAGGAGGACCACCTGGACTGCTACCGGGACATCGGCGCGATCGTCGAGGCCTTCCGGTCGTTCGCCTCGCGCGTGCCGGGCGAGGGCGTGCTCGTGGCCAACGGCGACGACCGCTACACGCGAAAGGTGCTGGAGGCCCGCCGGGCCTTCGCCTGCCAGGTCGAGACGTTCGGCCTGTCCGACGGCTGCACCTGGCGGGCCGAGGACCCCGAGATGGACGACGCCGGTCGGCACCACGCCCGCGTCGTGCTGGCCGGCGAGGCGTTCTGCCGGCTGCACGTGCCCCTGCCGGGCGCGCACAACCTCTCGAACGCCCTGGCGGCCGTGGCGCTGCTGCACCACGCCGGCGTGCGCCCGGAGCGAATCGCCGAGCTGCTGAGCGGCTTTGCGGGGGCGCAGCGGCGGATGACGCAGAAGGGGCACTTCGGGCAGATCACGGTGCTGGATGACTACGCCCACCACCCGACGGAGATCTCCGCGACGCTGGGGGCGATCCGGGACCACTACCACCCGCGGCGGCTGCTGTGCGTCTTCCAACCGCACCAGCACAGCCGCACGCGCTTCCTGCTGAAGGATTTCGCCCGCAGCTTCGTCCTGGCCAGCGAGGTGCTCGTGCCGGACATCTATTTCGTCCGCGACAGCGAGCGGGAAAAGGAGTACATTTCATCGGAAGACCTGGTGGCGCAGATTCGCCTGAACGGGGGGACGGCGACGTACGTGCCGACGTTCGAGGCGATCGTGGAGCGGCTGAAGCAGCGCGTCCGACCGGGCGACCTGGTCGTGACCATGGGCGCGGGGGACATCTGGGAAGTGGCCGATGAACTTGTTCGCTGGCTTGACGAAGATCGTTAAGACGGACCAGCCGCTGGGGCCGGAAACCTGGCTGCGGATCGGCGGGCCGGCGACGTATTTCATCGAGCCGACGACCGTCGAGGAGCTGCGGGAGGTGGTCGCCCGCTGCCGGGACCACGACGTGCCGATCCACGTCCTCGGGCGGGGGGCGAACCTGCTGATCGACGACGCGGGGGTCAAGGGCGCGGTGATCCGCCTGACGCGGGGCGTCTTCGCCGAGGTAGCCGAAACGGAGGCGGGCCTGAGCGCCGGCGCCGGGGCGGACATGGGGCGCCTGGTGCTGCGGTGCGTTCGCCGGGGGCTCAGCGGCCTGGAAGCGCTGACGGGCATTCCCGGCAGCGTGGGCGGGTGCGTCCGGATGAACGCCGGGGGGGGCTTCGGCGACATCGGCAACGTGGTGGACTCCGTCGAGGTGATGACCGCCGGGGGGGAGGTGTTCTCCCGCTGCCGGGGCGACCTGGCCTTCGCCTACCGCTCGACGAACATCACCGCGCCGTTCATCCTCGGCGCGACGTTCCGCCTGGCCGAGGACGACCCGCACCGGATCCTCAAGCAGGTCAAGCAGATCTGGATGTACAAGAAGAACACGCAGCCGCTGGGCAACCGCAACGCCGGGTGCATCTTCAAGAACCCGCGGGGCCTGTCCGCCGGGGCGCTCATCGACCGCGCCGGGCTGAAGGGGCGGCGCGTCGGCGGGGCGCACGTCTCGGAGAAGCACGCCAATTTCATCCTCGCCGATGCCGGCGCGCGGGCCCACGACGTGCTCAAGCTCATCAACGTCATCCGCGAGACCGTCTACAAGAAGTCCGAGGTCTACCTGGAGCTGGAGATCGAGGTCTGGTAAATGGAGTGCATCCCCGACGCCATGGATGGCGAAGAGACCCAGCAGACGCCGGCCACCCGCCTCCTCGACGTCACCGTCCTGATGGGCGGGCCGTCCAGCGAGCGGGACGTCTCGTTGGTGAGCGGCTCGGCCATCGCCGATGGGCTCCAGCGCCGCGGCCACCACGTCACCCGCGCCGACATCCTCCCCAACGACGCGTCCGCCCTGGACCGCGGGGGCATCGACGTCGTGTTCATCGCCCTGCACGGGGCCTTCGGCGAGTCCGGCGAGGTCCAGGCGCTCTGCGAGGAGCGCCGCCTGCGGTACACCGGCTCCGCCCCGCGCGCCAGCGAGCTGGCGATGGACAAGGCCGCCACCAAGCAGGTCGCCCGCCGCGCCGGCCTGTCCACGCCCGACTGGATGATCGTCGAGGAGTACCACACGCCGCAGCAGGTCGCCCGGTGGCTGCCCGAGCTCGGCGTGCCCGTCGTCCTCAAGCCCGTCGACGGTGGGAGCAGCATCGACCTGACCATCGCCCACACCCCCCGCCGGCGCGACGAGGCGCTGGATGCGCTGCTGGACAAGTACGGCCGGGCGCTGCTGGAACGCTACGTTTCGGGCAGGGAGCTGACCGTCGGCGTCCTCGGCGAAAAGGCCCTGCCGGTCCTCCAGATCATCCCGGGCGGCGAGTCGTACGACTACGAGGCCAAGTACTCCGACGACGCCGGCACCCGGTACACGTTCGACCACGGGCTGGACGACGGGACCTGCCAGGCGCTGCGGTCGGCGGGCCTGGCCGCTCACCACGCGCTGGGCTGCCGGGACCTGTCCCGCAGCGACTTCCTGCTGGACGAGCAGGGCACGGCCTGGTTCCTGGAGATCAACACGATCCCGGGCTTCACGAGCCATTCGCTGGTGCCGATGGCGGCCGGGCACGTGGGCATCGACTTCGACGAGCTCGTCGACCGCATCGCGCGGATGGCGATGTCTCGCTGACCGCCGAGCCGCGCCCGGCACGGGCGGAAACGTGCAGCTTTTGAGGGTCCGTTGCCGATACAGGCAATACCCACGCGGAGAACCATGGCGAAGTCGGCGAAGAGGAGCGGGCACCAGGCGGGAGCGCCCCGGGCGTCGCGCCTGCGCGCATGGCTGACGGATGTCGGCGACGGGCGCCGCCGCCTCGGCATGTCCGCGCTGAGGGCGCTGGTGGTCGTGCTGGGCATCGTCGGCCTGGTCGCCGGCCTGCGGCTCTTGCGCCGGCACGTCCTCCAGACCCGCTACCGAGGCTCGCAAGGGCGGGCGGCCGTGCAGTTGACCCGCACGCCCCGCTGGATGCCCGAGGCCCTCGCCTGGCACATCGTCGAGGAGCTCACCCCGCGGGGGGCGAGCCTCGCCGACGCCGACCTCGCCCAGACCGTCTACGAGCGTGCGGCGGCCAACCCGTGGGTGCGGCGCGTCGGGCGCGTCCGCGTCCGCCCCAACACCGACGCGCCCGGGGGCGTCGTGCGGTGCGAGCTGACGTTCCGCCGCCCCGCCGCCCGGGTCCGCGTGGGCTCCCGGCACGTCTACGTCGACGCCGAAGGCGTTCGCCTGCCGATCAGCCACGTCCCCCTGTGGGTGGTGACCCTGCAGGACGGGCGCGGGCAGACGGTCCGGCAGGTGAGCTACCTGGCGCGCGGGCAGGTCCCCGACGCCTGGCGCGCTGCCGCGCGCCGGATCCACTACGTCACCCTCGACGGGGTCTCGTCGTCGCCGCCGCCGCCGGGGTGGAAATGGAACGCCGACGACCTCGCGGCGGGCCTGCGGCTGGTGACCCTCGTCCGCCAGCGCGCCTACTACGCCCAGATCTCCCTGATCGACGTCCGCAACCACGCCGGGCGGATCACGCGCGACGAGCCGGATCTTCGGATGTACGCCCAGATCGGGCGGGGCCGGCCCACCGACATCCGCTTCGGGCGCTTCCCCGCACCCGGCGGGGGCGACTACATCATCGGCCCGCAGCGGAAGCTGTCCTACCTCGACGAGTACGCCGCCGAGCACGGGGGGCGCCTCGCCGGCGAGCACGCCTACCTGGACCTCCGCTACGACGAGCTCCATGTCAGCATCAACTGAGCCAACCCGCGCCCCGCCCTCCGGCGGCGCGGCGGGGTTGGGGTCCGTCCTCGCCGCCGCATGGCGCCCGGCCGGGCTGCTCTACCTCGCCGTCTGCCTCGTCGCGCTGCTCGTGGGGCTCTGCCCCGAGGCGATCTACCCCTCGCGCCTCGACGTCCCGCCGGCACCGCTGCCCGCGCTTCAGACGCTGGCCATGGGGCAGGGGCTCTTCGTCCTGCTCGTCCACCCGCTGATCGTCCTGTGGCGCAGCGAGTGCCCCCGCGCCGGGCGACGCCGGGCCGCGACCCTCGTCGAGTCGCTGACGTGGCTGGCGCTGACCGTGCCGCTCTACGCCGCCGCGGCGTGGCTGGCCGACGCGACGGCCGCCGACGTCCTCCGGGCCGCCGCCGCGCTGCTGCTGCTCTGGCCGCTTTCCTGGTCGGCGGGACGGCTCGTGGCGAAGCGCCCGGCGGCGCGGCCGGGCGTCTTCCTCGGCCTGCTGGTCATGGCGGCCCTGCCGGCGGCGCACTACATCGCCCGCGAGTTCCTCGGCGTCTTCGCCTCGGACTGGCTCTGGGACCTGGCGCCAGTGACGTTCCTCTGGCAAGCGGCCGCGTCCCGCGCCGGCGGCGTCGTGCCGACGCCCCTCTGGGCGCCGCTGGTGTGGCTGGTCCTGGCGGCCGCGCTGGCCCTGGCGGGCGTCCTGCCCGGGCGGCTTGGCCGCGCCGGCGGGCAGCCGGCCCCCTGACCGCGCGGCGCCGGACGGCCGGTGGCATGGCCTGCGGCGGCCGGTCAGCTGCGCTTCGGGGGCTTCCGGGGGACCGGGGCCGCGCCTTCCACGACGCAGCCGTCCAGGCTGATGACCAGACGCATCGTCTCGTCGTCGGCCTTCCACCAGCGCGTCAGCCACCACTCGGACAGGAAGCCGGAGACCCTCAGCAGCCGCCCGGGCTTTGCCGCGGCGAGCTTCCGGGCGTCGGCCTTGTCGACGTACACCGTCAGCGTGCCGGGCCAGTAGGGGGACTTGCAGACGACCTGGACGCTGTACCGCGCCGGGTCCCGCGCCGCGCGGCCGAAGGCCGCCGCGTCCTTCCGGGCGTTGTTCCGGGCGACGTACTGCGCGATGAACCGGATGTTCCGCGTGCGGTCCCGGCCCGGCGCCAGGCGCACCGCCTGCACGTCGCAGAGGACTCTCCGCGCGATGATCTTCTCGTCGCGGACCCGCCGGACGAGCTGCTGGTAGGCCTGCTCCCGCTCCTTGTCGGACAAGTTCGGCCGGGCCACGCCCGCGTCGATGTGCGCCTGGACGATCCCGGCGTACAGGCGCGGGAGCGTCATCGCAGCGGCCGTATCCTTCAGGTTGGCCGGCCGCAGCAGGTGGATCGGCTTGTCGGCGCGGGGGATGCCCTTGAACATCTGCGGCCTGAGGAGGCGCGGGATGTCCTTGCGGACCTCGCCGGCGGCGCTGTGCAGGAGCCCGCGGACGTGCTCGGCGGGCACGGCGAAGTTGAGGTTCTGCCCCTCGGCGAGCGTCAGCGTGGTCACGCCGGCGACCGTGGCGTCGGGCAGGAGAAGGGGCCCGCCGCTGGAGCCCTCGCTGATCGGGGCGCTGGTCTGGATGAAGCGGATGCCGTGCAGCTTCTGGAAGCCGTTGATCAGCCCGTCGGTGATCGTGGCGTTGGGCAGGCCCAGCGGGTAGCCCACGGCGTAGGCCTTCTCGCCCTGGTCGGGCAGCCCCTGCGCCAGCATCAGGAAGGGCAGGGCCTCGCCCCGCTTGGTCTCCATCGCCAGCAGCGCCAGGTCGTGCTTCGGCAGGAAGCCGTGCAGCCCGCGGACTTTCCGCGGCTTGCCCTTCACCTCGATCCGCAGGCTGTCCGTCGTCCCGGCCTCGTCGATGACGTGGTAGTTCGTCACCACCAGCCCCGTCGACGCCACGAGGAACCCCGTCCCGCAGCTCCGGGGCTTGCCGGCGGGCGTGAGCACGACCACCTTCACCACGGCGGGCGAGACCTTGGTGAACAGCTCCTTGGGCGACAGGGCCTTGCCCGCGGCCTCGGCGCCGCGCGGAGCGGCCAGGGCCGACAGGATCGCCGGGCAGACGAGCAGGAACGGTATGCGCAGCCGTTGCATTTTCTGCGGTCCTCCCCGCGTGCGGCGGCACCCCGCCGTCGGCCACGCGACCGCCGGCGGAACCTCTATGCATTATCGCGTCGGCGGAGAGGCATCGCAAGCCCCCCCTGCGCGGCGAGGGTCCGTCGCGTGCGAGCAGGAGCCCGGCGGGCTCATGCGGCCGGGCGTTGGGATTGCCGGCAGGGATGCCGCAGCCCGCTGCATTGCGGGCCGGCCGGGGGTCGAGGTCACCGGCCCGTACGGCACCCTCCGCGAGTGGTCGGTCCTCCCGACGAAGGGCGGTAACCCCTGCCCGCCGACTTGTCCGGCATAGGCTTGGCGAAGCCGGAAGCCCTGAGGCGAAGGCGCGACTGGCTGGACTGCCTGGTCGGGTGCGCGGCGGCGGCAAGCATGCTCGGTGTCCGCGGCCGGCAGGAGTGTCACGCCGTCGCAGTTCTCGAGAACCACTGCATTGTGAACCGTCCTGACCGTGCCTCCCGTGTGGAGGACGCGGACCTGTGCTTCGAAATCGAGATCGATGCTCTTGTTCTGCAACGAGTATGCACAGTACTGTCACCAGATGTCGTCGCTACTTCTCGCGAACAACCGGGTGAACCGAACTGGCGTTGTCAGGAGTTGTTCTTGGCTGCCGTAGCTTTCCGATCTCCGCCAGTGTCTTAACGCTTGATTCCACGATGTTCCCCTTCCGATCCGGGCCGACATTGAGCAGGAAATTCGAATTCCTGCTGTGCGCCTTGGCCATGTGACCCATGACGGCCCTTGCACTTCCAGCGCGAGACCCGTCTTTCCAGAACCACTTCTGTTCCAGTTTGAAGCACGTTTCGCCTGGCGCCCTGTTCCCCTCCGGAAAATGCCTCAATTCCTTGACGGCAATATCCACATACGGCGTTCCTTTCTTGCCCCAGCTCCACCAATTCGCACTGGCAATGGCGTTTGGGCGTATCGACCTTATGTGAGTCAGTATCTCGTTCGCAGGCATTACCTTGTCGTCGAGGGAATCATTCCACACATAGAACACGTCCGGGTACTTGGTCAGAAGTTCGGCGATCTGTGCTTTTTGGAATTTGTTTTGCTCTTCCAGAGTATGGGTTGCGGGATCGCATTCCGGCGGCAGGACCTTGTGTTTCTTGGCGTCGCCGAACCCCGGGTGGCGCCAGCAGTAGTAAAGCCCCACCTTCAATCGGCGGCTCTTGAATGATTTGATGAACTGTGCGACGAGATCCTTCTGGTACGGACAGTCAGGGTGCATAACGTCATAGGTTGTGTATTTGCTGTCCCATAGGCAGAAGCCTGAGACGTGTTTTGCCGTCAGTACTCCATACTTCATGCCGGCAGATACCGCGGCGTCCGCCCAGGCGTCAGTGTTGATGCTGTCGACCCGCGGATTGAAGTCGGAAGGACTATGGTAGCCCGCGACCCATTCCGTGTTCTTGTATGTTGCCAGATTATAATGGATGAACATGCCGAATTCCAGTCTCCGGAATTCGTCCTGTAACGCCTTGACCGATTTCTTCGTGCCGGGCGCCTCCTTATCTGGTGTCGCGGCCGTACCGCGCCTGGCCACCGCGGCGATGATGCTGTCGGCGACCTTCCCGGAGAGATTGCCCGTGTCATGCACGTTGTTGCTCCTCGGCCGTCCCTGGCGAATGACTTCGGCGTGGAGGTCGTCGATGGCGATGCCGTCGGCAGCCATGATCTTCGCCGCCACGGCGTTGTACTTCAGCGCATCTCCCTTGATCCGCCCCGGCTCGCCGTCGGGCACCGGGGTGGTGCTGGCCCACACGAGGACGGCGCCGGTCCTTTTCAGCCGGGCGACCAGCGTGCGGAGGTTCCTCTCGTAGTCGGCAAGGGACGTAGTGAGTTGCCCGTGCACCTTGTCCAGATGCCCGAAGTTCCTGGACCTGGGGTTGCGGTATGCCAGGTCGTGAAGGCCCCAGTTGAAATGGATAACGTCCCATTCTGTATTGCCCAACATCGCATCGAGGGTTTTCAGTCCATTCCCGGTGGAACCTGTCGCACCCTTGACAACTTCGGCCTTGTCGGCGAGGGCTTTGCTGACGCCCTTGTAATAGCCGCCCATGATCGAATCCCCGATCAGCAGCACGCGCGGCAACGGCTTGCTCCGCTCTGGATTGATGTTCTCTGCCGCCGATGCGTTGGCGACGCCCATTACCGTTGCCGCCAGCAGAGATGCCACGGCGAGCAATGACTTCTTGTCCATAGCGTTGTTCCCTGGAATCCGGTTGTCCGTTCGCGGTTCGACGCGTTCTGGATTTCGTTGCAGCTGCGTTTCATCCGGGAAGGCGTCCTACGCTGTCGGCGATGACGTGTAGGGCCTCGGCGTCCCGGGCCGAAGGTCTGGCGTAGGCACACCGACCGCGTGGCTTCGGGCGCCGATCGGGTTCTCCCGCCGCGGGATCATCGCCCGCTTCGCTTCACAATGTCCGTCCCGTATACGAAGGCCTCTTCGAACAGCGCTTCGAGGCTGGGGATCGGCGTATCGCCGGTGGTGCCGTTGCCGAGGGTGAACAGGAGCTTGCCTTCGGGGCGGTGGTAGGTGTCGAAGAGGTGACGCACTTCCTGGCGGACCTCGTCGGCCGTGCCGAAGGGGATCGTCTGTTGGACGTCGAAGCCGGCCCAGAAGGCCAGTTGGCCGCCGAACCGGCGGGCGATGTGCGTCTCGTCCATGGCGAACTTCTGGATCGGGTGCAGCACGTCGAGGCCCAGATCGATCAGCCTGGGCAGCAGTTCCTCGATGTCGCCGCAGCAGTGCAGCCAGAAGTGCATGCCCCGCCGGTGGGCCTCGTCGATCATCTCGGCGTAGTACGGGGCGAAGAACGTCTCGAACATCGCCGGCGAGAAGAACGGACCGGTCTGCGTGCCCAGGTCGTCGGTGACGTAGATCGCGTCGGCGCCGCATTCGTCTCGGGCGCGTTCGATGATGCGGAGGTAGAAATCCGTCAGCGCCCGGAACAGCCGGTGGACTTCGTCGGGATTGGTGTAGTAATCGGTCAGGGCGTTGGACATCCCCCGCAGCGACCAATGTCGCTCGAAAAGCGTGAACCACCAATGCGCGGTGCGGTACCGCCCGTCGTCGACCGGGACGCTGGGGAACAGCCCGGGATAGTCGGCGCTGGGGAACGCGGCCAGCATCCCATCGAGCATGTCCCAGTCGGCCAGCGGCGCTTGAGCATCAATCGCCTTGGCGGAGGGGGTCTCGGGCTTGTCGGTGGCCATCCATCGGTACTGCGGGTCGTCGTCCGGGGCGTCGTACATCTCCACGTTCCGCCACCGGATGAACTGAGCGTCCTGCGGATATGCCTCCAGCAGCGCCTCGACGGCGGCGCGGTCGGCCGGGTCGGCGAAGGCGCCGGGGTAGGTCCACTGGTGCAGCAGCACGGGGATCCGCCGGGCACAGCCGCGCCCCTCGATGACGCGGACCATCTCCTCACGCGTCAGAGGTTCGTATGTTGTCTGATCCGGCTGCGTCACGACACGTCCT
>CAZXOC010000045.1:0-14073 GCA_964642165.1 uncultured Planctomycetaceae bacterium
CGGGCTTCCGATCGGCGGCTTCAGCCAGAGGAGACCGCGGCTGCCAACCGGGAACTCAGCCATCCTGCCCGTCGCGCCCTCCGCGGCGGGGAGCGGTCAGAGCTTCGCGCCGATCGTCTTGAGGCACGCCACGCCCTCGCGCTGCGCGGCGGCGGCCTGCGTGGCGCGCCCGGCGCGTCGAGGCCGGCGGGGCGGAAGGCTCGGGCCGTTGGCTTCGGGCGGCGAAACCGCTATAATCCCGTCCGGATTCGAGGACGGATTACCGGATCATGCGAAAGGAACGTACACGGTGCACTACCGAGAGCTGGGACGGACGGGGCTGAAGGTCTCGCAGCTGGGCTTCGGCGCGATGCGCCTGCCGATGACCGGCGAGGGCAAGGAGGCGACGGTCAACGACGAGCTGGCCATCCCGATGATCCACCGCGCCTTCGAGGCCGGCGTGAACTACATCGACACGGCGGTGGGCTACGGCAACCGCGACAGCCAGCGCGCCGTCGGCGTGGCCCTGAAGGGCTGGCGCGAGAAGATCGTCGTCTCCACCAAGAACCCCTACTACGGCGAGGACGAGAAGGACTGGTGGAAGAACCTGGAGGACTCGCTGCGGCTGCTCCAGGTCGAGACCATCGACATCTACAACCACCACGGCATGCGGTGGAAGACGTGGAACGAGTCGGTCCAGCCGCGCGTCCGGGCGTGGATGGAGAAGGCCCGCGACCAGGGGCTCATCCGCCATATCTGCATCTCGTTCCACGACGACAACGACGCGCTGCGGAACTTCGTGGACACCGGCTACCCGGCGTCGATCACGGTGCAGTACAACATGCTGGACCGCAAGCTGACCGACGGCATCGCCTACGCCCACGAGAAGGGCGTCGGCGTGGTGGTGATGGGGCCGGTGGGCGGCGGGCGCCTGGGCGACAGCAGCGACGTCCTGGAGACGCTCGTGCCGGGCGTGAAGCGCGTGCCGGAGCTGGCCCTGCGGTTCGTGCTGTCCAACCCGAACGTCACCGTGGCGCTGTCGGGCATGAGCACGATGCAGCAGGTCGAGGAGAACCTCGCCACCGCCTCGGACGAGGTGAGCCTCACGGCCGAGGACACGGCGGCCATCGCGGAGCACCTCGACCGGCTTAAGGGGATGGCCGAGCTGTACTGCACGGGCTGCGGCTACTGCCAGCCCTGCCCGAACGAGGTGGCGATCCCGAAGATCTTCGACCGCTACAACCGCGGCCGCGTCTACGGCCTGTGGGACTCGGCCCGTGCCGACTACGCCCGCATCGGGAAGGGCTGGGACAAGGGCGCCAAGGCGGACGCGTGCACCGAGTGCGGCGAGTGCGAGGAGAAGTGCCCGCAGAACATCCCCATCCGCGAGCAGCTCAAGGAGGCCCACAAGGCCCTGACCGAGGGGCAGGACGACTGATCGCCCGCCCCGGCCGGGGGGGCGAGGACACACACCAGGCCGCACAGGATCACTCCCGTCGCGCCCATGGGGCGCGTGCCGCTTTCCCCCGGTGCGGCGGGGCTACCGGTCGGGCAGCTTCTTCGCCGTCACCTTCACCGTGCCGGTCATCTTGATGGCCATGGGCTGGCTCTGCCCGTCGGGGGCGGTGAGGGCCATGTCGAAGACGCCCTTCATCTCGGTGACGGAGGACTCCGCCAGGCCGAGCTCCACCAGGTGGCGGAGCGTGCCCTCGTAGGTCATGTCGATCTTGTTGACGACGAGCCTGACGGGTCCCATTTCGGTGGTGGTGGGCTTTTCGGACTTCAGGTTCCCCTTGACGGCGATGACGGCGGTGCGCCCTCGGGCGGCCCGTTCGATCTTCTGGAGCGTGCAGGTCTGTTTGATCTTCATCTTGCCGATCATCGGCGCGTCCACCGGGGTTTCGACGTTCCACGTGCCGCCGGGGGCGATCGGCTTGTCGGGCAGGACCCGCGCGGACAGGGAGACCATGTCCTTGAGCGACTTGCCCATCGACTTCTTCATCTGCCGGAGCGTCCGCGCGGCGGCGGGGTTGTCCCGGGCCTGCTTGTCGAGGATCTCGTCCAGCCCGGAGACGTCCGTGATCTGGTTGTTCGGGTCGATGGTCAGCGTGATCTCGGCGCCGACGAGCGGCTGGAAGCCCGCCGCCAGCGGCCCGGAGGCCTTGGCGGGGTCGGCGGAATCGAACTCCTGGCTCATGGCGCCCACCTGCATGGACTGCTTGATCCGCTTGTAGATGATCTTGGCCTTCCGGGCGCCGCGGGGGTCGGGCTTCTCGACCTCCATCTCCATGACCATCAGGCTGGAGATCTTCTGCTGCTGCTCCTGCCCGGCGACCGTGATCTCCTGGTCCATGTCCTGCGCCATGCTCACGAGGTACTTGCCCGGCAAGTACTTCATCTCGAGCTTCACCTTTTCCGCGCCGCGGGCGGCGGCGGGCAGGGCCGCGGCGGCGGCCACCAGGACGCTCAGCAGCCGGAGACGTCTGTCGGACAGGCTGGTCATGTTCCTTCGCTCCTCTCCGTGGTTCTCGGACCGATCGGGCCGCGACGTAGGTACCACACGCCCCCGCGCGGTGCAACGGAGTTTCCCGTCCGCCTCGCCCGCCGCCGCCGCGCGTTGTGTCCCGGCGGGGGGGGCGTATAATCGCCGGCGCGGTCGTCCGGCTGCGGGAGAGAGGCTTGGCCGTCATTGCGGGCATAGACGAGGCGGGCTACGGCCCGCTGCTTGGGCCGCTGGTGGTCACGGCCGCCGCCCTGGAGGTCCCCGACGACGCCCTCGACGCCGACCTGTGGCGCGTGCTGCCCGGCGCGGTCAGCCGCAAGCCCTCCAAGCGCCCCGGGCGCGTCGCCATCGGCGACAGCAAGAAGCTCTACCACCGCAAGCGCCCCAAGGCCCTGGAGCACCTCGAGCGGGGCGTGCTGGCGATGCTGGCGACGCGCGGCGTGCGGGTCGCCTCGCTGCGGGGCCTCCTGCGGGTGCTGGCGCCCGGGGCGATCGAGCCGCTCGCCGGCTACCCGTGGTACGCCGGGGCGGACCCGCCGCTGCCTCGATGCGTGACGGCCACCGACGTGGCGCTGGCCGGCAACGCCCTGGCGGCGGGGATGGCGCGGGCGCGCGTGCGCCTGGGCACGATGCGCTCGGAGGTGGTCTTCGCCGGCGAGTTCAACCGCACGGTTGGCGCGACGCGGAACAAGTCGACGACGCTGTTCGACGTGACCAGCCGCCTGCTGGCGCGCCTCTGGGGGGGGCTCTGGCGGCGGCGATCGCCGGGGCGCGTGCGGATCTACGCCGACCGCCACGGCGGGCGCATCCGCTACCTCGCGCCGCTCCAGCGGCTCTTCGCCGGCTGCGAGTTCCAGGTGCTCGAGGAGGGCGAGGCCCGCAGCCGCTACCGCATCGCCGACGCGCGCCGCGAGCTGGAGCTGTGCTTCGGTACCGACTTCGACCGCCACCACCTGCCGGTCGCGCTGGCCTCGATGGCCTGCAAGTACCTCCGCGAGCTGTTCATGGAGCTGCTGAACGATTTCTGGGCGCGGCACGTGGCCGAGCTGGCCCCCACGGCAGGTTACTACACCGACGGCCGTCGCTTCCTCCGCGAGATCGCCCCGGCCGCCCGGCGCCTCGCCCTGGCGCCCGACCTCCTCCGCCGCTGCCGCTAGGCCCAACGCCCCGGCCCGGCGGGGCCGGGGTCTTCTCCCCCGCGCCCGCACAACCCGCCCCGAAACAGTTGACCCGCCGCGGGGCTTGCGATATCGTCTTGGGCGTGCCTTGGTCACAGCGGAAAGGAAGTGCCGCATGCCCATTCAGAACTGGTCGGACGACATCATCGTGGCGGAGCTGGGCGACGATCCGCAGTTCACCGATGAGCTCAACAGCCTCACCGATGCGCTGGAGAAAAACGCTCGCCACGTCGTGCTGAACTTCGCGGCCGTGGGATTCATCAACAGCTCCAACGTCGCCAAGCTGCTTCGCCTCCGGAAGGTGACGGGCACGCAAAGCCGCAAGCTGGTCCTCTGCGAGGTCAATACCCAGGTCTGGGGTGTGTTCCTGGTGACGGGGCTGGACAAGATCTTCAGCTTCACCAACGACATCTCGACGGCGCTGGCGTCGCTTCAGCTTTCGGAGCCTGCGGGCGGAGGGGGCGGCGAGGAAGAGTAGCCCCCGGCCGGCGCCCGGATCGGCGCGCCGACGCCGAGCGGGGCCGGGCAAGGGGGCAGCGCATCGACGCCCGGAGCACCCGGTCCGATGACGGAGGTGAACATGGACCACTCGCCTGCCCGCTGCCATGGCCTGGCGGCCCGATCCCTGGCGGTTCTCGCCCTGGCGCTGCCCTGTCTCGCCCGGGCGCCGGCGGCCCGCGGGGAAGCGCCCGCCAAGCTGGACGAGGGCCTCGACGCCGACTTTGCCGACCACAGGCCCGTCTTCGTGCGGATGGCCGACCAGTTGTTCCGCAAGGGCGGGGACTACGAGGCCTTCTGTCGCCGGCACACGAAGGACAAGCGCAGCGACCTTCGCGAGCACGTCCTCCAGACGCTCCGGGCCCGGGGCGACTCGTCGTGGAAGAAGGTCGCCGACGTCGTGGCGAAGATGGAGGCCGACGGCGAGGTCGCCCACCTCAAGCGCTTCTGGATCGTCAACGGCTTCGCGTGCGACGCGGGCGCCCGGGCGTGCCGGAAGCTGGCCGCCCTGGACGCCGTGGCGTTCGTCTACCTTCAGCGCGGCCCCGTCCGCCAGCACCGAAGGCGGCTGCTCCGCGGGGCGGCGGCCCAGCTGAAGGCCATGTCGGCCCAGCAGAAGCTCGTCTACCGGCAGGTGCTGGCGAAGTGGAAGGACGACACGGACGAGCCGCTGGCCGCGAAGGGCCTGACCATCCCGTGGAACCTCAAGCGCATCGGCGCGGACGTCGCCTGGCAGGCCGAGGGCGCCACCGGCAGGGGCGTCGTGGTGGCCCTGTGCGACAGCGGGCTGATGGTGGCCGACGGGCTCGTCCGGGCCCTGTGGCGCAATCCCGGCGAGAAGCTCAACGGCAAGGACGACGACGACAACGGGTACGTCGACGACCTGTTCGGCTACGACTTTGCGGCCGGGTCGTTCTACTGCCTGGGCGACTCGGCCCGCCTGCCGCACGGCAGCATGTGCGGGGGGATCGTCGCGGGCCGGCCCGTCAACGAGAAGCGCATCGTCACCGGTGTCGCGCCGCGGGCGCGGCTGATGGTGCTCCGCGGGATGGGGTGCCTCGAGGCCTACGAGTACGCGCTGGCCAACGGGGCGGACGTGATCTCGATGAGCTACATGTGGGTGCGTCAGCAGTTGGGGCACTACCGGGGTCTGTACCGCACGGCCCACGAGCACCTCGCGGCCGGGGGGGTCGTCGCGGTCGGCGGGGCGGGCAACTTCGCCCGCCTGCCCGAGGGCCGGCAGATCGCCCTGCCGAAGGACATCCCCTGCGTGATCGCCGCGGCGGGGATCCTCGAGGACGGCTCGATCGCCCCGCCCAGCAGCAGGGGGCCGTGCCGGTGGGCCGGTGTGCGGTTCTACGACGACTATCCGCCGGCCAGGCCGCTGATCAAGCCGGACGTGACGGGCTGCTTCGGCGGCTATCCCGTGTGGGGGCGCGCCGGGCGGTTCGCCCTGCGGGCCCGGAAGGTCTGCGACGCCGGCGAGGGCTTCGCCCTGATCGTCGGGCCGCAGGGCAACAGCTTCTCCGGGCCGCACGCCGGGGGCGTCGCGGCGCTGATGCTCTCGGCCAACCCCGAGCTGAACGCCTGGCAGGTCAAGGCGCTGATGGAGCAGACGTGCAGCGACCTCGGCGCCAAGGGGCGGGACACCACCTTCGGCGCGGGCCTGCTCCAGGCCCCCCAGGCCGTACGCGCGGCGAAGCAGGCCGCCAAGCTCACCACGACGAAACCGGCCGCCAAAGGGCCTCCGGCACGCTGGGAGCCAACGGCCAACTACCAAGTCAAGCGGATCGAGGGCTGGTCCGTGCTGGTCCACAAGGCGTTCCTGCGGGACGAGCCCGCGCTCTGCGAGCGGACGCTCACGCTGCTTCGCCACCAGCTCTACCGGATCGACCGCACCGTGCCCGCCGCGGCCGTGGCGAAGCTGCGCAAGGTCCGCATCTGGGTCGAGGAGGCCGAGCCGAACCATCCGTGCATGGCGTACCATCCCAACCCGACCTGGCTCCGCAACCACGGCATGAACCCGGCCAAGGCCCGCTGCGTGGAGGTCGCCAACGCGCGGAACTTCCTGAGCTGGACGCGCGTGCAGCCGTGGATGGTCCTGCACGAGCTTTCCCACGGCTACCACCACCAGTTCCTCGGCGGCTACGAGAACCCCGAGATCCTCGCCGCCTACCGGTCCGCGATGAAGGCGAAGCGCTACGACGCCGTCCTTCGCTATAGCGGCAAGACGGTACGGGCCTACGCGGCGAGCAATCAGATGGAGTACTTCGCCGAGACCACGGAAGCCTACTTCGGCACGAACGACTTCTACCCGTTCGTCCGCGCCGAGCTGAAGGTCCACGACCCGAAGGCCTATGAGTTGCTTGAGAAGCTCTGGGGCGTGCGGCGGGGCGTGCGGAAAGTAGAGGCAAAGGACGCGGCGCGGCCCCCGCCCTCCTCGATGCCCAACGCAACGAGCGCGTGGCCGGCCGGTCGTTCCTATCGGCGAAGCCGCTCGATCGCCTCGGCGGCGGCGCGCCGGGCCCGCAGCAGCGCGTCGGGGTCGGGGAGGATCTTCGTGGAGTAGCGCCCGCCGGCGTTGGGGATGGTGACGAGCTTCTGCGCCTCGGCGAGGGCGGCCCGGCCGGCGTGCTTCGCTTTGCCTTCGGGCGCCTTCGAGACGAGCCGCCGCAGCAGGTGGAGGTACTCGCAGTCCTCGACGCCCTCGCGGGCCTGCTCGAGGCGGATGGACGAGACGATGCCGTCGTGGCCGATCGGCGCGCCGGGGTACGCCAGGTAGCCGTCGCCGTTGGGGTAGCGGACGTAGTAGCTGCTGCCGGGGCGGTCGGACTGGTGGATGTAGCGGTGCCAGCCGAACTCGTACGGGTCGTACGTCAGCCAGTCGGCGCCCCAGAACTCGTACGCCGCCGCGCCGCAGGCGAAGCAGTAGTGCGGCAGCAGGCGCTCGATCGCGCAGTAGGGCGTGTCGGTGCACATGTGCCCGTCGGTGGTGAACCACAGCCGCTTGCCGGCTTCGCGTAGCTGCCGCATCTTCGCCGTCGGCACGACGCCGTAGTGCCCGATGCCCCACACGTCGAGCGAGCCGTCCCACGCCGGCTGGTGGTGCCACGTGCTGGAGTAGATGGGGATGGCCGGGTCCACCTCGTGGATCATCTCGCAGAGGGCCTTCATCTGCGCGCGGATCTCCGGGTGGCGGTCGTGCGGCTCGTCGGAGATGTACAGCAGCACCTTCTCGTGCCAGCCCTTGGCCTTCATGTGCTGCCAGTAGGCCTTCAGGCACGCCTGGTAGGCCCGCCGGAAGGCCGGGCGCAGCTTGGCCCGGTCGGCGCCCTCGTAGGGCATCTCGCCCTCGTACGGCCGCTCGCCGAAGCACACCTTCGGCGGGTGCCCCCAGCCGAACAGGTAGAAGCACCGCGGCGTGTACGTGTGCGGGAGCTTCAGCTCGTCGAGGTAGTACGTTGCGGCCTCGTTGTACTCGGCGAAGTCGGCGTGGACCTTGCCGTCGCGGTAGCGCAGGATCGGGTCGGGCTGGATGCGGTCCGGGCAGAGGCGGCGCTCGGCGAGGAACCGCCACATCCGCCGCACCTGCTGCCGGCGCGTGCGGCCGGGGCGGCGCCACAGCGGCGAGTGCATGCGGACGTCGTAGACGGCCGCGACGTGCGCCTCGTCCGGCAGGGCGAAGCCCCACACGCGGACGCCGACGGGGACCCGCCGGAGGCATCTCCCGCCGCTCATCAGGCGAACGGCGCCGCGGTACTCGCCGGGCGGCGCGTCCTTCGGCACCTTCACGGTGAGCCAGACCGGCTGGGTCTGCCTCGCGGGCAGGTCGAAGGTGTCCTTCGGCAGGATCGGGTCGGGCCAGAGCCCGGCCCAGCCGTCGGATCGCCCCGCGGCCGTGGGGAACTTGCGGTGCCAGCTCGGCGAGGTGCTGCGGTAGTAGCTCGTGGGGTGGTCGATGGGCACGTAGCCGACGACGCCGACGGTCCAGTCGGCGAGCTTCGCGCCGCCGGGCGCGACGGGCGGGTCGACCTCGACGCGGACCTTCCCGGTCGCCTTGGCGGCGCGGACGGCGAGCTGGAGCGGCTCGGCCTCGTTCCGCGCGGCGGAGATCCGCGCGGGCGGGACCTTCCCCGGCGGGGCGTCCTGGCGGAAGACCTTCACGACCGGGTTGACCGGCCAGACGGCGACGGGCCCGTCGTGCTCGGCCTCGCGCCGCTCGGGCGGGCCCGCCACGGCGGGAAGGACCTCCGCCAGCAGCACCCCGTCATGCCACACCGTGCCCGTGGCGTTCATCGTCAGGTGAAGCTGGAAGGTCGCGACGTCGCGCGGCATGGTGAACGTGCCGGCCAGCAGCGTCCAGTCGTGCGTGCCGGTCAGGGCCGGGCCGACGCCGGCAAACTGCTTCTCGCGGCAGAGCTGCCCGGCGGCGTTGCGGTAGTGGGCGTGCAGTTGGACGCCGCCGCCGCGGATGTCCCTGCACTTCAGCCAGGCGGCGTAGAGGACGGTGCAGCCGGGCCGCACCGGCACGTCCTGGCGCCAGCCCGTCCACGCCGGCTGGGACGTCTGCGGCACGTGCAGCCGCACGCAGCGCCCGCCGAAGCGCCCGGGGCGGTCCAGGCCGAGCCGCGTGCCCGGGGGGCGGGTGCCCTCGGCGCCGCCGGGCCAGTGGTCGGGCAGCTTCTCCCCGGCCTCGAAGCTCGCGTTGCGGACGTGGTTGCGCGGGCTGGTCAGCAGCTTGGCGTAGGTCTGCAGTTGGCGCCCCGGCGGAGCGGCGCCCCCGCGGCCGTAGACGTGGAACGTCCGCGCCGTCCGCGCCGGCACGTCGGCAACCAGCAGCACGTGCGTGCCGACGCGCAGGCTCGGCAGGACGTTCCTGCCGTCGCCGGCGAGGAGCTGCGCGGGCGCTTCGGCCCCGGCGCGCCCGAGGCGGAGCGTTGCCGTCTCCACGCAGAGCAGCGCCTTGGGCAGGTCGCGGCCGGCGAAGTTCGTCGCGCGGATCGCCGCGCGCCAATCCGGCGGCGTGCCGCCGGCGCGCTTCGCGCTCAGCCACGGGGCGTCGGCGCCGATCTCCTTCAGGTCGAGGCGCTCCGGGGGGGCGGCGGTGGCCGTCAGCTTCGCCGGCGCCAGGCATGTCAACTGCACGTCGTCGAACCACGCCGTGCCCGTCCCGCGAAGGACGGTCCCGAGGCTGGCGACGTTCGCCTCGGGCGGCGCGGTGAACTCCGCGCGGACGAGCTTCCAGCCGTACGTGCCGGCTCCGCCCGAGAGCATCGGCGAGATCATCATCGGCTTGGCGGCGCTGCCGACGTGGACGTACCAGCCGGCGAGGCCCCGGACGCTACGGGCGCGGACCCAGGCGGTCAGGACGTACTTCGCGCCGGCGGTGACGCGGATGCCCCCCTGGCGCGTGGCGATCCAGGTGGGCTCGGCGCCGTCGGCGACGACGGTCTTGAGGCATCGCCTGCCGGCGTGCGGGTCCTCCGCGACCCAGAACGTGCGGTGGCGCTCGTCCGGCACGTCGTGTCGCCAGCCCGACGGGGCGCCGCCCGTGCCGCGTTCCATGCCGCCGTTGCGGACGCCCGCCGTCGCCGAAAGGAAGTCCGGGACGGCCCACGCCGACGGGTTGTCGAAGTACACGTAGTAGCGGGCCGTCGCCTTCGCGGCGCACTCGACCGGGATCGTGAGCGTGCTGCCGGCGGGGATCGGGCCGGACGTGACCGCCTCGCCGGCCGGCGACGTGAGGGCGTAGAGCATCTCCGTCCCGTTGGCGTCGCAGACGCGGACGCCCCCGGCCGCCCTGCCGGCCAGGTCCACCTCGCCGCCCTTGCCGCCGACGCGGAGGGCGACCGGCTCGCCCGCCACGGCGCTCGCCTGGTCGTTGCGAACGTCCACGCGCAGCCTCGCCCGCCACGCCCCGCCGCCGGGGAGGACCAGCCGGGCGTGCCAGGGCTCTCCCGCCGGCGCCCCAGCCGCCGCCGCCGCCACCACCGCAACCGCTGCTCGGACCGCCGCCTTCATGACCGCGTGCTCCTTCCCGTGGGGCTGCCCCGGGGCCGCGTGCCGACCTGTCGGCGCGGGCGCCCGCGCCTCCCGGGCGCTCATTCTACCGCGCCGCCCCAGGCGGAGGCAGGCCCGCCCCGACCGCCGCGCCCGCGGGGCCTTTCCGCTCAGGGCGTTGACATCGCGCGGGGGGCGTGAGTACATAGCAGCGGGAGGCCGCTTGGCGACTTCGTTTGCTCCACGGAAGACCTGTGCCGTCACGGCGCGGCCATGCCGCGCGGCGCTTTCGTGCCCGCATGGCGGCACGCAACGGCGATCGATGGGCCGCTTTCGCAAGGAGTGTCCGTACGGTGAAGTTGTCCGGCGAAGGTCTTGCGCGGCTGTTCCGTTCGAACGGGGGGGTGAACCACGGGCTGCTGGGGATCGCGGTGGTGTTCTTCGCATTGATGGCCGTCACGCCGGCGCCGCGGAGCCTGGTCGAGCTGGTCTCGAAGGAGCGGCCGCTGGGCTATCGCCTCCAGGACGGCACGGCCACCATCGCCCAGAGCGTCAACAAGATCCTCGGCACGGACCTGCCGCCGGAGCGGATCGCGCAGAAGGCGAAGGTCATGGTGGCCCTGCTCATTGCGGCGGCGTTCCTGTGGGGCACGGAGGCCATCCCGCTGGGGGCGACGGACCTGCTCGTGGGCTGCGTGCTGTACCTCTTCGCGATCCTCCCGCTGGACAGCATCGCCAAGGCGTACATGAGGGATGCGGTCTTCTTCATGGGGGGCGTGCTGACCATCGCGGTGGGGGTCGGCGCGACCGGTCTGGATCGCAGGATCGGGATCCTGCTTCTCGGCCGGGTGAAGGGGCTCAAGGCCTTCTGCTTTGTCTTTCTCCCGCTGCTGTCCGTCATGGCCAGCTTCTTCTCCGAGCACGCGCTGATGGCCATCCTCGTGCCGGTCCTGGTCCGGATGTACGTGCTGATGTGCGAGCACTGCAAGGTGAAGACGGACCGGCGCCTGGGCGTCATGCTGATCCTGGGTGCGTGCTTCGCGCTGAACCAGGGCGGGCCCGGCTCGCCCTCGGCGGGGGGTCGGAACGCCATCATGGTCACCTACCTGGGCGACTTCGGCGCGCCGATCTCGTTCGCCCAGTGGGTTCTCTTCGCCATGCCGTATGTCCTGGTGGTCTCGCTGGCCATCGGCGCCTTCATATACTTCACGTTTCGGCGGAGGATCAAGATCCCGCAGGTCAGCTTCGCGGGGCTGCTGGAACAGGAGAAGAAGCAGATCGGGCGGATGTCCCGCCAGGAGATGGTCATGGCGGTCATCCTGGCGTCCACCGTGATCCTCTGGATCGTCGCCAGCCGGCAGTTGGGCCTCGGGGGGCCCGGCGTGCTGGCGGTGGCGATGATGCTGGTCCTGCGGGTCATCACCTGGAAGGACATCCAGACCCACGTGCGATTCGACGTGCTCGGGCTCTACGCCGCCGCCTGCGCGATGGGCGTGGGGCTGCGGCTGACGGGCGGCTCCCTCTGGATGGCCCGGACGATCGTCGGCTGGCTGCCCCAGTCCATGCAGGAGGGCGATGCCCTGCTGCTGACGATCAGCGGCTTCACCACCGGCATGACCAACTTCATGAGCGACGGCGCGACCGTGGCGGCGATCGGCCCCGTGGCGCTGTCCATGGCCCCGCTGGCGAAGCTCCACGTCTGGAAGGTCGCCCTGGCGTGCGCGTTCTCGTCGTCGTTCGCGAACCTCACCATCGTCGGCACGCCCAACAACGCCATCGCCTACGTCGGGTCGGTCGATCCCCGAACCGGCGAGCGGCTCCTGCGCCTGCGGGACTTCCTGGTCTACGGCCTGCCGGTGACGATCCTGGCGATGCTCCTGCTGTGGCTGTGGTGCATTCTCGGCTACTGGCGATGGATCCCCTGGCCGGCGGGGTAGTCGGCTTCGCGCTTGCAGCCGCACGCCGGCGGAAGCACACTGCGGGACGGCGTCGCTGTCTTCGCTGCCGTTCGGCAGCGCCCGAGGATCCGAGACCGTCCCATGCCGACTCGCGAGAAGCCCAACCTGTTGTTCGTCTTCGCCGATCAGCTCCGGGCGGCGTCCGTGCCGCTGTACGGCGAGACGCAGATCGCCACGCCCGGCCTCGACCGCCTCGCCCGCGAGGGCGTGACGTTCACCAACATGGTGGCGACCTGCCCCGTCTGCACGCCGTACCGCTCGATGCTGCTGACCGGCCGCCACCCGCAGACCACCGGGCACGTCATCAACTTCATGCGGACGCGGCACGACGAGATCGGCCTCGGCGACGCCTTCGCGGCGGGAGGCTACCGAACCGCCTGGGTCGGCAAGTGGCACCTCCACACCGGCTCGTTCCCCGTCATCGACGGGCCCGACTTCGTGCCCGAGGGCCGCGACCGCCTGGGCTTCCAGCACTGGCGCGGATACAACTTCCACACCAACTACTTCGACGGCTGGGTCAACCGCGGCGACTGGCGCTGCGAGCAGTGGCGGGGCTACGAGACGGCCGCCCTCAACCGCTACGCGATGGAGTTCATGGACCGGCGCGACGATCGGCCCTTCTGCCTGTTCGTCTCGCCGCACCAGCCGCACTACACGCCGTATGACTTCGCGCCCGGGGAGTACTACGAACGCCTGCCGGAGCGGCTGACGCTGCCGGGCAACGTGCCGGAGTCGATCCGCGCCCGCGCGCTGGAGGTCTACCGCCACTACCTTGCGATGACCCTCGCGCTGGACGACATGCTCGGCGAGCTGCTGGACTACCTCGACCGCACCGCCCTGGCCGACAGCACGCTCGTGATCTTCACCTCCGACCACGGCACGCAGATGGGCGCCCAGGGCATCGAGCCGTTCAAGAAGAAGGAGCCCTACGAGGAATCGCTGCTCGTGCCGATGGTCGCGCGCCGGCCCGGCGTGCTCGACGGCGGGCGGACGTGCGACGCGCTCACCGCGCCGGTCGACCTGTTTCCGACCCTGTGCACGCTCTGCGGCGCGCCGATTCCCCGGTCGGTGGAGGGCCACGACCTGTCGGCCGCCTGGCTCGGCCGCGAGGGCGCCTTCGAGCAGGACGCGGTGCTCACCATGAACTTCACCGCGGCGTACGACTACCTCGCCAACGGCGAGGAGTGGCGCGGCGTTCGCACGAAGACGCACAGCTACGCCCACTGGCTGGACGGCAAGACGGTGCTGTACGACCTGGCAGCCGACCCGCTGGAGATGACCAACCTCGCCGACGACCCGGCGGCCGCCCCGCTGCGCGAGCGGATGGAGTCGCGGATGCAGGAGCTGATGGCACGCCGCGGCGACGAGCTGGTGTCCTGCGACCGATATGCCGACTGGTTCGACGCGCAGCGCCGTGTCATCCGCAACGCCTTCGGCCCGCTGGGCGACCCCGAGGCCACCCCCGACTGGTCGCTGCTGGCGAGGTAGGCGACCCGGCTGCGGCGGCGGCCCTCCTCCGCCACGCCAGGAGCCGAACGGACCGGTGGCGCGGGGAACAGCGGCCTTGGAGGGGGTGTGCCCGCCCGGACGAAGGGGGCAGTCCCCGGCCGACGCTCACGGCAGCGCGAGCAGCGCCGGGAGGCTCAGCACGTCCAGCGCGGCGACCTCGAGTGGCTCGGCCAAGCCGGCCTCCTCCGGTCGATCGCTTGCGCCGTCGTCCGGTGGCGGCGCCTGGGACTCCTGGGCGGCCTCCCACGCCGCCAGCGCCAATGCCGAGAGCACGGCGTCGGTTGCCCCGACCTCCCGCACGGGTATCCCGGCAGGCCCGCGAACGGTGACGGCGGGGCCGGTGGGGGCATTGTCGGCCGCCGCGAGAACGCTGATCAGCGCCGTCCACGCGTCGATGGGCGCCTCGGCGGCCTCGTCCCTCGGCGAGGCGCCCTCGTCGGGGGCGGGT
>CAZXOC010000045.1:14173-31351 GCA_964642165.1 uncultured Planctomycetaceae bacterium
AGCGGCGAGTTGTCGCCGCGGAAGACGACGAGGTACGCCTCGCTCCGTGACGGGTCTAACCCGAAACCGCTGAGGTAGATATGGATCGGCGCCCCCGCCTCCGGCTCGTACGTCGGGTTCACGAGCAACGGCCTGTAATGCGTCGCCCACCCGGCGTCGTCCGCTCGGCCCGCCGTCTCGACGTCGTTCGCGCCGTCCGCGGTCGGCGGGGCCGGATCAGGTTCGGCCGGCGGGGTCGGTTCCTGGGACTCGCCCGGCGCTGCACCGGCGTCGTCCGCGTCTTCAGGGGGTGGCGGTGCGGGATCGGCCTCGGCCGGCGGGTCTGTCTCGTCGGACCCCTTGAACGTCGCGTCCGAGTCGTCCGCGTCTTCGGCGGGCGGCGGCGGGTCGGGCTCGGCGGGGGGGATGACGGCCGTGGCGATGTATTCGTCCGTGTTGCCGTCGGCGTCCGTGGCGACGGCCCGCACGGTGTAGGTCCCCTCCGGCAGCGGTCCGACCGTGACGGACCACGTCGCCTCGTGCCTCTCGGTGGCGTAGTCCACGCCGTCGATCTGCACGATCACCGGCGTGTCGGGGTGGTTGCAGAATCGTCCCTCGATCGCGAGCATGCCGTCGTCGACACGCATCTCGCGGATGGTGAGGGGCAGCCACCCGGGGCTCAGCTTGAGGATCGAACGGACGGTGGGGGAGGAGTTCCCGGCCGCGTCGCTGGCCGTGACCCACACCACGCTACCGACTTCTCCCTTTGGCCCGACGGTGGCCGACCAGGTGGTGCCGTGGTTCGTGGCGACGTAGTCGTCGGCCCGGAGGCCTCGCAGGATGACCGTCGCGGTCGGGTCGCTGACCGTGCCCGTCAGCGTGGCCGTCGGCTGGTTGGTCGCCAGGTCGCCGGCGGTGACGGCGGGCGCGGTGCGGTCGACGACGAGCTCCGAGACCTCCGTCGCGTAGACGTTCCCGTGGGCGTCGACCACGGTCGCCGTGACGGTCCGCCTGCCTTCGTCGAGTGTGGGCAGGTCGACGGCATAGAAGAGGGACCGCGGGGCATCCGGCTGCGTCGGCTGCGGCCCGCCCAGCTCGTAGAGCACCTCGCTGGAGCGCATCTCGCCGCTGCTGCCGAGGTCCTCCCAAGCGCTCTTGATGCGGATCGTGCCGCGCGCGTCGTCGGTCACGGTGAGACGCAGGACAACGAAGGCGGCGTCCGGCGTCTGAGGGGAGTCGCAGTCGAAGTAGTCGCCGCGGAGGAACTGCGGTTGCGAGACCTGTTCGCCGGCGTACGACGCGCCCGCCGGGTACGGGTCCGGGCTGCCCTTGTACGTGTCGAACTCGAGCGTGGGGACCTGCTCCAGCCAGGCCGGGTTCGGCCGCTTGCCGGTGCCGAACGAGTCGTAGTAGATCTCCCCCTGCGTCAGGGCGACCTCCACGGAGCTGACCAGCCAGTCCCACGCGGCGGCCGCGGGAACGTCCAGCATCACGTCGATGGTCCGCCGAAAGCCCGGCACGGTGCCGTTGTCGTACTCGTGGAACGTCGTGGTCATCGCGGGCGGGACGTACAGGTCCGTCCTGGCCGTGGCCCCGTCGTCAGACTGCACGACGATGTGCCACATCCCGGCGACGTCGCGGGGCACGTTCCAGACGGCGCCGAGGAACCGTGGGTGGACGCCCTGGGTGATGCCGTCGGAATCGCTGGGCCCCGTGTCGCTGGCCGGGTCGAGGCAGAAGTTCCCGAACGGCGGCGGCGCCGGGTCGTCTCGCAGCCAGGGACAGCCGCTCAGCAGGAGGCGCGGCTCGAGCCGCTCGAATCCCCACCGCTCGGGCAGACCCGTCGTCTCCTTCCCGATCATCGCGGACCTCCTTCCCGCTCGCGGACGGCATGCCGCCCAACAAAGAAGGTCGCCGTCTCCGGCCCGTCAATCCGCAAGAATGGCACCAACGCCCCGGTAGCCCCCGAGGCTACCTTAAATATAGCACAGCCTCGTCGGGATTTCCAGTGCGGACCGCCGGGCGGCGAACGACTCCGGCTTCACCATCGCGGCGGCGCTACTGGGCGGGCGATGACGGGGGGTCGTCTTTCGGGTATAAGGCAGACCGCCCACGGAGAAGGAGCCCGGCGGATGCGGCCGAAACCGACACCGCGACAGTTGGCGTACCAGGACTGGGAGTTCGGCGTCTTCCTGCACTTCGGGATCCGGACGTTCCACGAGGGCCACCGCGACTGGGACGGCCAGGCGATGGACCCCGCGGCGTTCGATCCGGCGCAGCTCGACTGCGACCAGTGGGTCGCGACGGCCCGGCAGGCCGGGGCACGCTACATGGTCCTGACGGCGAAGCACCACGACGGCTTCGCCAACTGGCCGTCGAAGACGACGGAGTTCTCCGTGGCGGCCTCGCCGTGGCGCGGCGGGCGCGGCGACGTCGTCCGCGAGTTCACCGACGCCTGCCGGCGCCACGGGATGCACGTCGGGCTGTACTACTCCCCGGCCGAGTGGAAGAACCCCCACTTCGACGACCCCGCCCGCTACGACGAGTACTTCCTCACGCAGATCTCGGAGATCCTCACGGGCTACGGCGAGCTGGACGTCCTGTGGTTCGACGGCTGCGGCTCGGAGGGGCACGAGTACGACTGGCCGCGTATCTGCCGCGAGATCCGCCGCATGCAGCCGGGCGTGCTGATCTTCCACATGGGCGACCCCGACTTCCGCTGGGTCGGCAACGAGGACGGCCTGGCGCCGCTGCCGTGCTGGAACACGGTGGGGGCCGTGGACGTCTCCGTCCGCACGGACGAGAAGGACGCCCTCGCCGGCGGCGCGGGCCGGTGGCTTCCGGCCGAGTGCGACTGCCGCATGCGCGAGCGCAACTGGTTCTACGAGGACGCCGACGTCCACACGGTCAAGAGCGTCGAGGAGCTGGTGGGCCTGTACTACTACTCCGTGGGGCGGGGGGCGAACCTGCTGGTGAACATCGGTCCGGACCGTCGCGGGCTGCTGCCCGAGCCGGACGCGACGCGGCTGGTGGAGTTCGGCCGCGAGGTGCGCCGCCGCTTCGCCCGCCCCGTCGCGCGGACGGGCGACTTCCGGCGCGAGGGCGACACGTGGGCGTGCACGTTTCCCGAGCCGGCGCTGATCGACCACGTCGTGCTGATGGAGGACCTCACCCGCGGCGAGGCGGTCCGCCGTTTCCGCATCTACCACGGCGCGCCGCCGTCCGCGCGCACGCCGATTCGCCTCTACGAGGGCCGCAACATCGGCCACAAGGCCATCTGCCGCTTCCCGCCGGTCCGCGCGGCGGGCGTGACCATCGAGGTCGTCCAGGCCGACGGCGACGTGGCGATGCGCGGCATCGAGGTCCATTACTCCGCGGCGGAGGAATTGCGATGATTCACGACAACGGGCTCGTCGGATGGGCGCTGGCGCTGGTGTGCGCGATCGGCTGCGCGGCGGCGTGGGCCGCGCCGGTCGCGCGGACGAAGTACCTGCTGCTGGACTCGCGGCTGGTCTCGCGGACGGAGAACGCCGTCCTCCGCGTGGGGCGGGTGCGCAAGCACCGGGCGAATCCGCTGTTCGCCCAGGACCGCCCGTGGGAAGCGCGGGCGGACAACGTCTACGCCAACGTGCTCTACGACGAGAAGGCCAAGCTCTACAAGTGCTGGTACAGCCCGTTCATCATCGACACGGCGCACGCCACGACGCCCAAGTCCAAGTGGGAGGCGGTGACGTACCGGCAGGTCCAGCGCAAGCTTCGCGCGGCGGGCAAGTGGCAGCGCGTCATGGGCATCTGCTACGCCGAGAGCCGCGACGGCATCCGCTGGACCAAGCCGCTGCTGGACATCCACAAGTTCGACGGCGAGAAGAGCAACCTGCTGCTGATCGGCCCGCACGGGGCGGGCGTGTTCCGGGACGACCGCGAGGCCGACCCCAAGCGCCGCTACAAGATGTTCGTCCGCAGCCGCGGCATGTCCGTGGCGTTCTCGCCCGACGGGCTGCACTGGGGCGAGCCGCGCCCCTGCCCGGACATCCGCGTCGCCGGCGACACGCACAACAACGCCTTCTGGGCGCCCGAGGCGGGCCGGTACGTGGGCATCACGCGCACCTGGGGAGGCAAGCCGCGCGTCCGCCAGGTCGCGCGGTGCCAGAGCGACGATTTCCTCAAGTGGACGGCCGCCAAGGTCGTCCTCCAGGGCACCCGGCCCGAGCGCCAGACCTACGCGATGCCCGTCTTCCGCTATGCCGACGTGTACCTGGGGCTCGTCATGATCTTCCGCACGGACGAGGACCGCGTCCACTGCGAGCTGACCTGGAGCGGCGACACGGTCACGTGGCACCGCGTCGACGCCGGCACGCCGCTGATCCCCAATTCGCCTCGCAAGGGCGACTACGACTGGGGCTGCGCCTACGCCGCCGCCTGCCCGGTGATCCGCAAGGACGAGATTCGCCTGTACTACGGGGCCTCGAACGGCCCGCACGGGAACTGGCGCGAGAGCTTCCTGGCCCTGGCGACGCTGCGCCCGGACGGTTTCGCGGGCTTCGAGCCGAAGGATCGGCGCAAGGCGGCGCTGGTCCACACGCAGCCGGTGCTCTGCAACGGCAGCACGCTGCAGGTGTCCGCCGACGCGAAGGGCGGGCGCCTGCGGGTGGCCGTGCGCGACGCGAAGGGCCTGGCCCTCGACGACGCCGAGCCGATCGAGGCCGACGTGACGGACGCTACGGTCCGGTGGCGCGGCGGGGGGGACCTGTCGAGCCGGAAGGGCAAGCTCGTCCGCCTGACGTTCGAGCTGAAGCGCGCAGAGCTCTACGCGTTCCGGTTCGCCGACTGAGCGCGGTCAGCGGCGGATCGTGACGGTTCGCGGGCGCGGCTGGACGGGGAGGTCGGCGGTGTAGAGGCCGTTGCCCGCGTCGGCGAAACGCACCCCGTCGGCTCGCGGCGCGCCCCGCTCGGACCAGACGGCCAGCGGACCGGACTCCGCCAGGCGCAGCTTCAGCTCGTTCCGTGAGGCGGAAACCACCTCGACCGCGGCGGGGGAGAGATACTTGTCGGTGCGGCCGATGGCGGCCCAGCCCTTGCGGACCGGCAGGAGCAGCAGCAGCCGGTCGGCGAAGCCGTCCAGCTCGAAGGTGTACCTGCCCGCAAGCCGCCGGGCCTTGCCGGCGCGGCGGTCGTAGACGACCAGGCCCTCCTCGGGCAGGGGCCACTTCCCTTCGTACGGCTGGAGCATCCCCCCGGCGTGCCGGTAGTCGTCGGCGGAGACGCCCGAGCGAAGGCGCCCGGCCTGCTTGTTGCCGGAGAGGTTGTAGACGACGACGGCGGCGGCCCGGCCGGGCAGCGGCGCCACCACGCGGTACGGCGCCGCGTCGCTGACGGGATCGACGAAGATGGAGTCGGGCAGCGGCGCCGCGGGCGCCAGGGGTCGCAGCAGTCGGCCGTCGGCATAGCACAGCGGGGTGACGTGGGCGGCGACGAAGTCCTTGGGGTTGTCGGAGAGGTAGACCGGCCCGCCGGACATGGCCTTGGAGACGGCCATGATCCCACCGACCCCCTCGTGGCTGGAGTGGAACATGTCGTGGTCGCCCCAGGCCAGTTGCCCGAGCCAGAGCATGTTGGCGTAGGACTGGAGCAGGTGCCTCCGGGCGGAGGCGGCGCTGTTCTTGGAGTAGTCGATGCTGCACCGCCCGACGCTGCTGGTGCGGCAGTTGAGGAAGTTGGCGGGGTTGTGCCAGTTGCAGTTGATCAGGTCGAGGCGGAGCTCCTTCAGCGCGGCCTCGAAGGCCCGCGAGTGGTTCACGCAGCGCTCGACGGCGTTGTCGACCTTGCCGCTGAGGCGGCGCAGTTGGGCGGACTGGAAGTCCGTCTTGACGAAGTCGAAGCCGTGCTTCGCCACCGATCCCATGAAGGCGCGGTAGAACGCCAGCGACGAGCGAGGGTCGTTGCGCACCGTCAGGCTGGTCTTCGAGAACTCCTCGAGGTGCCCGTTGAGCTCCTCCCCGAAGTCGTTCTCCGGCGCCACGCCGTTGTGGTAGCCCTTGAAGTCGTGCCACAGGCCCATCCACCGGATGCCGTCCCTGCGCCGCCGCTTCAGCAGAGGCGACCACCCGTTGGGGAACTTGGCGCCGTTCGGGCGGAAACTGCTGATCGCGCCCCGGCGCGTGGACGTGTGCCCGTCGTCGACCAGCACGTAGCGGACGGGCAGGCCCGACGCCTCGATCCCGTCGACGGCCCCCAGCAGGCTCGCCTCGTCGATCCGCCCGTGGAAGTGCTCCCAACTGCACCAGCCCAGGTAGCGAAGGCATTCGGGGTAGCCCTTCGCGCCGCGAAGGACCGCGCCGCCCCGCAGCGGCGCGCACTCCGCTGCCGCGGCGTAGGCCCCGTGGCAGGCGGCGTAGACGTCGGCGGACCGCCCCCAGGCCAGCAGCGGCGCGTCGCACTCGACGGCGGCCGTGCCGAACGTGCCGAAGCTCAGCAGCATTCGACCGGCGCGGTCGGTGTGGAACCAGGACTGCGTCTTGGCCCCCGCCAGGGCGGCCACCGCCAGGTAGCCGCCGTCCCGGCCGTGCAGGAGGAGGAAGATCCCCCCGTCGTGGAGCTGCGCGACGGCCTCGGCGTCCGGGCGGAAGGGGAAGGGGTAGCCGCGGTTCATCATGTTGGGCCAGCCGCCCGGCGTCGCGTGGGCATAGAAGACGCCCTCGGCGAAGCTGCCCAGCCGAAGCTCGTACGTCGCCAGCACGCCCCACGGGCTCGTGTCGGGCTTGCCGGCGAAGCCTCGCCGCACCTTCGTCCCGCGGCCGGTCAGGGCGCCCAGGTCGATCGCCTCGACGACCTTGGACTCGGGCTGGTGCTTCCGCCCGGCGGGCCACCTGGCCTTCGCTCTCTTCGACGGCACCTTCACCGCGGCGATTCGCGCGCCGCCGGCGAGCTCGAACCTCGCGTTGGCCCAGTCGGCGTGGTCGCAGGCCAGCCCGTCGCCTCCGTCCGTGACGACGAGATCGAGCAGCTTGACGCCGTCGAGCTTCACGTCCACCTGCTTGGCGGGCTGCCTGCGCCGCATCAGCCCGCTGGCCCAGAGCGTCTTGCCGTCGCCGACGACCTGGAACTCCAGGCTGGCCTTCGAAGGGCGGGCGGCCACCTCGTCGTCGACGCCCACGAGCGCCGTGAAGCGGACGCCCGCGCCGCCCAGGCGGATCCGGAAGATGCCCGGTGCGTGCGTGCCGACGCCGCGATCGAACGTTCGGCCGGCGATCGTCAGCGGCCGGCCCTCCGTGGACCGGTTCCGCCGCGGCCGGCCCCATCCGCACGTCGCCAGGCCGATGTCCAGCTCGTCGAGCCAGACGGTCTCGGCCCGCACGCCCCGAGCTGCCGGGCCGCAGGCGATCCACAGGACCCACAGGGCGCGGGCCCATCCTCGCGGGAGACGGCCGTCGGTCTTCACGTCGGCTCCTTTCTGCCGGCTCGCGTCCGCTGGGGCCGCGTGACGGTGACGGTCCGCCGGCGCGGCTCGACGGGCACGTCGGCGGTGTAGAGCCCGCCGCCGGCGTCGGTGAACTCGATGCCGCGTGCCCTGGGCTCGCCGCGGCGGGACCAGACCGCCAGCGGGCCGGACTCCCGCAGGCGCAGCTTCAGGCAGCCCGTCGTCACCGAGAGCACCTCGACCGCGGCGGGGGAGAGGTACTTGTCGGTCCGCCCGACGACGGCCCAGCCCTTGCGGACCGGCAGGAGCAGCAGCAGGCGGTCGGCGAAGCCGTCCAGGGCGAACGGGTAGCGGGCCTCGAGCCGGGCAGCCGCCCTGGCATACCAGTCGTACACGACGAGCCCTTCTCGCGGCACGCGCCACCGGCCCCCGTACGGCTGCATCATGCCGCCGGCGTGGGCGTAGTCCGCGGGCGTGACGGCGGACCGAAGCGCCCGCTTCGGGGGCGGGTGGCGCAGGCTGTAGACGGCCACGGCGGCGGCGCCCCCGGCGAGCGGGGCGATCACGCGGTAGGGGACCGACTCGTTCAAGGGGTCGGTGAAGACGGAATCGGGCAGGGGCGCGGCCGGGGCAAGGGGGCGCAGGAGCTCGCCGTCCTCGTAGCACAGGGGGCGGACCAGCTCGCCCACGACGTCGCCCGGCGCGTCGGACAGGTAGACGGGTCCGCCGCTCAGCGCCTTGGAGACGGCCATCATGCGCCCCGACGCGGGGTCGCAGGAATGGAACATGTCGTGATCGCCCCAGACCGTCTGCCCGAGCCACAGCGTGTTGTGGTAGGACTGCTGGAGGTGGCTCTTGGCGGCGTCGGCCTGGCCGACGTGGTAGTCGATGCTGCACCGCGTCACGGCGCTATGCTTCGTGTGGAAGACGCACACCGGGTTGTGCGCCATGCAGTTGATCAGCCCCCTGAGCTCGCGCCGGGCGGCCGCCTCCAGGGCCTTCGAGCAGTTCGTGGCCGCCTCGACGGCATTGTCGCAGCCGCGGTAGAACCGCAGCAGCGTCGCCTGCACGTCGATCTTGGCGAAGTCGAAGCCGTGCCGCCGGATCGCGCCGACGTAGGCGTCGTAGAACGCCCTGGCCGCCGCGCGGCTGCTTGCGGGCAGGATCGCGCCGCTCGGCAGCTCCGCGAGATGGGCGCGGACCTCGGGCGGGAGCCTGCTTGCCGCCGCGATCGTGTCCCAGTAGCCCGTGAAGGCGTTCCAGACGCCCATCCAGCGGACGCGGTCCTTGCGGCGGAGCCTCAGCAGCGGCCGCCAACCCCGCGGGAACTTCGCGTTCGGGCGGAAGCTCACCAGCCGGCGATCCTCGTGCTCGACGTGGCCGTCGTCGACCAGCACGTAGCGGATCGGCAGGCCGGATCGCTCCAGCGCCCGGACCGCGTCGACGAGCACCTTCTCGCCGATGCGTGCCTTGTACTCCTCCCAACTGCACCAGCCGAGGTAGCGGAAGACCTCGGGGTAGCGCTTCTCCCCGCGCCAGGTCGTGGTGGCGGCGGCTTCCTTGCAGGCCAGGGCCCGTCCCCAGGCCTGTCGGCAGGCGGCGTAGACGTCGTCGGCGAAGGCCCAGGCCAGCAGCGGCGCGTCGCACGCGACGGGCTCGGTGCCGAGCGTGCCGAGGTGCAGCTCGAGGCGGCCGTCGTCGGTCACCAGCAGCCAGCTCATCGTGCGCGCGGCGGCCATCGGCAGGATCGCCAGGTACCGCCCGTCGGTCAGCTCCGCCAGCGCGAAGAGCCCGCCGAGGCGGCTCATTTCGCGGACCGACGGCCGCGGCGGGTAGCGCTTCGAGACGAGGTGCTTCACGTTCCGCTGGAACGTCCACGGCAGGACGCGGTTGGCGAAGGCCGGCCAGCGCGTGACGTCCAGGCCGTCCGCGCTGAAGTAGCAGCCGCGCCTCAGCGGCGGCAGGAGCAGCTCGTAGCGCTTCAGCACGCCGTCGGCGTCCGGCGTGCCGCGCAGACGGCGGAGCACCTTCACGCCGCGTCGGGGCAGGGCGCCCACGTCGAGTATCTCGGTCCGGCTGTCGCCCATCGTCTCACGCCTCTCCAGGCAGCGGCGGTCGCGCCGGCGTGCCTTTGTAGCGTGTGGGAGGCGGCATTGCGAGCGGTCGCCGCCCGCGATGCCATGGGCGGGGATGGGGCGAGGTCCCGGCGGCTGGCCCCTCAGTTGATCTCGACGTGGACCGGCCTGGCGCCGCCGAACAGGTGGATGACGCCGCCGTCAGGCATGGTCTGTCGGCGTCGCGGCGGGTCGATGGGGAAGGCGGCCAGCTCGGCCCGGCCGGAGAGCATCCGCAGGCGCAGGCGGGAGAACTCGACGGTGGACTGGTGTGCCCCCAGCCCGAACGTGCCCTTCTCGGAGACGGCCCAGCTCCCGCGAACGCTCAGCGAGCGGACGGGTCCCTGCCACCGCATGTAGTCCTTGCCGTCCAGCCGGATGCGGATGGACGCCTGGTCGCCGCGCCGGCGGACGGTCGCCTCGAAGCGGTGGGCCCTGTCGTTGGCGAGGTCGTGCGGCCCGTCGGGCTTCGGGAGGTCCTTGCCGTCGACGAGCTGGAAGCCGCTCTGGCCGTGATTGTCGTCGAGGGTGAACAGTACGCCGGTGGACCCGACGGGGAGGATGAAGTTCACGTCGCCGGCGCCGGTCTTGCGGACGAAGTCGGCGACGAGCTCGTAGTCGCCGCGGGGCACCACGGGCACGGCCAGGCGGGCGAACTCGGCGGGCGCGACCCGCAGCGCCTTGCCGTCGGCCGTCCACTCGCCGGAGACGCGGTGGACCCGGGTGTGCACGTGGGGCAGGATGTCCGTCCACTCCGTGGACGTCTGCCGGGCGAGCTCCCCGTCGATGCCCTCGACGACCGCCGCGGTCTCGTCGGCCGTTTTCCGCAGCCGCCGCTCGCGCAGGGAAAGGTAGTTCCGGGCCCGGCGCAGCATGGCCGCCTTGTCGCGCTGGCCCGCCCCGGCGGCCAGTTGCCGATACCACTTCGCTGTCGCCAGCAGCTCCTCGTGGGGCAGCCTGGCCGGATCGCGCGCCGCCAGGCCGACCCGGCGACGCAGCGTCGCGTCGCAGCGGTCGTCGAGGTACGCGGCGGCGGCCGAGGGGCTGTCCAGCTCCACCAGCGCGGTGCGGATCAGCCTGTCGCGGAGGTCCCGATTGTCGCGGGCCGTCTTCAGGCGTGCGGCCAACTGGTTGAGTCGGCCTAGCGCCGACGCCAGCCGGTCCAGCCGGGCGAGCTTCGCGGCGACGCGCCCTTCGGAGATCGCCCCGGCGGCCTCGGCGATCTCGAGCGCCTCGCGGCAGGCGGCCTTCGCGGCGGCGAAGTCGAGCTGGCCGGCCTTCGCGTCGGCGCGTCGCAGGCAGGCCTCGACGATCGGCTCGCCCAGGTTAGCCGCCGCCGCGCCGGCGAGGCACCGCACCCTCTCGTCCGGGCTGTGTCGGCGCAGGTGCCCGAGGGCCTCCACCGCCTTCGGCGAGCCGGCCATGCGAAGCACGCGGAGGACGCGCAGCGAGCAGGCGAGGTCGGTCGGGTCGAGCTCGCCGGATGTGAACCCCTCGAGCAGGTCGCCGATGCGGGTGGCGGCCTCGGCGGAGGGCTTGGCGTCCAGGGCCTCTCGAAGGAGCGGCGCGACGTGGGGGCCCATTCGCCGCAGCGCCTCGGAGGCCTTCTCGCGCCGGGCCCATTGCCTGGCGTCCAGGGCGGCGATCTCGCGTCGTGCGGCGGCCTCGTCCACGGGCCTCGGGCGAAGGGTCCGCTCGAGGAAGACCGCGGCGTGCTCGCCGGCGGCCAGCAGGTCGCAATAGGCCCGGAACGCCCGGACGCGCTGCTCGCCTTGCAGGGCCTCCCAGCAGGCCTGCAAGTGCTTCTCGTCCGGCGCGGGGGGGGAGGGCGCCAGCTCCACCCGGACGTTGTCCAGCCCCCAGCTCTCGTTGTCCAGGGGCTCCAGGTGCGCGGAGGCGAACCGGAGCGTCAGGTCCCCCGCGCGGTGCGGGAAGGCGAAGCTCAGGCGGTAGACGGCGCTGCCGAGTTCCTCGCCCCCGGCGGCCTGGCCGAGCGAGTCCCTCTCCGCCGCCCCGGTCTGCGGGGGGTGCAGCGGCCCGGGGTAGGGATCGGGGAAGGTCTGCTGGTTGCTGAACTGCATCGGCTGGTTGGCGAAGGTGCACCGCAGGAGCTTTCCCTTGCCCGCCACCTCCGCGCTCCAGACGTCCGGGCCGGCGCCGGGCGAGCTCCACTCCTTGCCGTCCCAACTGCGCAGGACGAACAGGTCGAACGAGACGCGCAGGTTCGTGTGGGCCGGCAGGTCCTTCAGCGTCAGGCGGACCTCGTGGTTGCCGAACGGCCCGAGGTACCGCCGCCGCCCTTTGGGCGTGACGCCGATGTCCCGGTGCGACCATTCGCCCCCGGCGGCCTTCTCGAAGTCGTTGGCGTAGGCGACGGTGGCTTTGGGCTCCTTCGCCGCCCGCGTCGACGGCGGCGCGCCCCGCATGCCTGTGGACGAGACGGCCAGCGCGACCCACACCCACACGCGGCTGAGCGGCATGTCCATGTGCTCCGTCCCCTTCCTCTCGGCCTTCGTTCCGAAGGGCTCGGCCTGCGGCCGCACCACGCCGGCGCGCCGCCGCCTCGACGCGAACCGTCCCTTCGCCGGCCTTGTCGATTCTGACGTTCCGGACGGCGAGTTGTTCCCGGGCGGGGGCCACTTGGGGGCCTTCCTCCGGTTAGAGGAAGTAGAGCCGCCCCGCTCCATCAGGCCGGATCAGGAGAAACGGATGCCCAGCAGAGCGACGCGGGTGCTGGCGGTCGCCCTGGCGGCCGCGCTGGCGACGATCACCTCAGCCGCGGCCCAGCGCAGGAGGCCGGCCGGGCCCCCGAAGCGCGACAAGGCCGGAGCCAAGCCCCCCGGGACGAAGACCGGCAAGAAGGCGCCCGAGCGCCGGGCGGCGGACATCGCGCGCCTGATGAAGCTGTACGAGGGGCACAAGTACATCAGCCCGGCCGGGCAGCTCCCGTACCGCCTGCTCCGGCCGATCGTCTACGACCGGGGGCGGAAGTACCCCATGGTCGTCTGCCTGCACGGCGTGCCCGGGCGCGGCAAGGACAACGTGATGCAGTTGGGCGCGACGTACCCGGTGGACGTCCTCAGCCGCCCCGAGATGCGGCGCAAGCACCCGTGCTTCGTGCTGGCCCCGCAAAGCCGGACGTGGTGGGGCGATCGCCCCTACGGCGCCAAGCCGGGCGCGGCCAGGGGCAAGGACTTCCCGGCCATGTCGCTCCTCCTGGAGTGCGTGGGGGATCTGTCCGTGAGCCTCGGCGTCGACCCGAACCGCGTCTACCTGACGGGGCATTCGATGGGCGGCTTCGGCGTGTTCAACGCCCTGTCGAGCGACCCGAACATGTGGGCGGCCGCGGCGGTCGTCTCCGGCGGCGGCGACCCCAACCACGTCTTCCACTTCTCGCACGTGCCGCTCTGGGTGTTCGTCGGCGGCAAGAGCCCGATCCTTCACTACTCGCGCGACGTGGTCGACGCCCTCCAACGCGTCGGCGGCGCGCCCAGCTACACGGTCCTCCAGGACGCCGGGCACAACTGCTGGCGGCAGGTCTACGACGCCCCGGCCGTGTGGGACTGGCTCTTCGCCAAGCGGCGCGTCATCCGCCTCTTCGGCCTGACGACGCAGCCGGCGACCGGCCCGGCCACGCAGCCGGCGACGCGCCCCGCCGTCCCGCGGGAGTGATGCCTTCCTTCCCGCGTTGCCCGGCCGGCCTGCCCGCCCGCCCGCGGGACCCGTTTCGACTTCACCGGCCCCGTCGACAACGTCGATAGGAAGCGATATAATAAAGGGTTCCGGCGCGCCGTCGGCGCCCAGGAAACGCATGGCCAATGAACCACGTGGACCGCATCACGATTTACGCCGACCGCTTCCCCACGCGGGAGCACTTCCCGTTCAGCCTGCCCGTGCTGCGCGAGACGCCGCTGCTGGAGCTCCCCACGCCGGTGACGTTCTTCGTCGGCGAGAACGGCTCGGGCAAGAGCACGCTCCTCGAGGCCGTCGCCCGCCGCTGCAATATCCACATCTGGGGGGCCGAGCAGTGGTCCCGCGCCGAGCCGAACCCCTTCGAGCAGCTCCTCCATCGCTACATCACCGTCCACTGGGCCAACGGCGTGGTCCCCGGGTCGTTTTTCGCGGGCCAGTTCTTCCGCCGCTTCGCCGAGCTGCTGGACCTCTGGGCCGCCTCCGACCCGGGACAGCTCGACTACTTCGGCGGCAAGAGCCTCGTCAGCCAGTCCCACGGCGAGGGCCTCATGGCGTTCTTCGAGTCGCGCTACCGCATCGAGGGCCTCTACCTGCTCGACGAGCCCGAGACCGCCCTGTCCCCCAAGACCCAGCTTCGCCTGCTGCACCTCCTGCGAGACATGGGCCGCGCCGGCCACGCCCAGTTCCTCATCGCCACGCACTCGCCCATCCTGCTCGCCTGCCCGCACGCGACGATCTACAACTTCGACGCCTGCCCCATCGAGCCCGTCGCGTACCACGACACGGAGCACTACCGCGTCTACAAGGCCTTCATGGCCGACCCGCAGGCGCACCTGTAGACCGCCGGCCGCGCCCCCGCGGGCCTCGCCCTGCCGCGCTTACTCCTTGGGCTCCGTCACGCGCCCGAGGAACAGGATCTGCCCCGTCTTCTCGTGGCGGATGAGGAAGAGGAAGGGGTGATCGGCCTGGAAGACGAGCGGGCGCGAGGGCCCGGCGGACCTGAGCCTCATGACGACGGCGGTCGCCGCGGCGGCCTCCGTGCCCTTCTCGTCCACCTTCACGAAGGCCTTGTGGTAGACGTCGCTGATGAAGAGGTCCTGGCTGCCCGTCATGCCGGAGAAGTCCGCCTTCCCGCCGAAGGCCTCGGGCATGCCCATCTTCGCCAGGATGGGCTTCATCTTCATCTTGTATTCCATCTTGAACCGCGGGAAGAACACGCGGACTTTCCGCGGCCGGCGGAGGCGCCCGATCATCGCCGCCAGCGACCCGGTCGTCAGCGATTTCTCCAGCGAGCCCAGGGCGTCGACCTTCTTCGGCAGCAGCACCACCATCGACAGGTCCTTGCCGTCGTACGGCATCTTCAGCGCCTGCGCGTCGGGCGTCTCGGTGTAGCCGAACTTCCCCGACTGGTACATCATCTGGGCCCGCGTCTTCTTGTCGGCCGTGACGTGAAAGTCCATCGGCCGCGTGGACGCCTTCTTGAACTGGCTGGCCCAGTCGCCCTTGAAGTAGATCGCGTTGGTCAGGACCATCCGCGTCAGGGCGTTGAGCGAGCCGGGCGGCAGGAGGTCCTTGATCTTCTGCTTCGTCCGGTCGGCGACCCACTTGTTGATCTGTCCCCGCGCCGCCTCGAACCGGCGCTGGAAGTCCACGTCGAACAGCCCCGCCCCGAAGTGCCGCTGGTTCAGCGCCAAAAACGGCGGCAGGAACGGCTTGTCCTCCTGGAGCCACAGGGCGTTGGCGATGTTCAGCTCGTACTTGGCCTTCTTGCCGGCCGCCGTCCGGTCGATCAGCCCGCCGTACGCACCGAAGTACTCCTCGCCCTTGCCGTAGTGCAGCGTGCGGGCCATCTCCGCCGCCGTGTTGCCGCGCGCCCCGGCGTACGTCATCGCCAGGGCCGTGTGGATGCTGCTCGGCGAGAAGAACAGGTTGCCCTTCTTCGGCGCGATCTGATGGTACAGCTCCAGGCCGAAACGGTTGTTCCCCTCGGCGATGGCCTTCTCGGTCGCGGCCGCCGCGGGCTTGACGCCCCGTGCCTCGCCGACCCATGCGCCGACGGCCACCACGGCGGCCAACGCGAGCACGATCCCTGCGTTCTTCATGGTCTTCTCCTCGTTTCCGGCGTTTCGCAGCGACGCGGTGAATGGTTCCGCCGCGTTCCAGCATACCCCCTCGCCCTCCGGCCCTACAAGCGCCACGGCTCGCGCAGGCCGCGCGAAACCAGGCGCGAGGCGTCCGCGTCGCCGACGATCTCCTCCCGGACGGGGTCCCAGGTGATCTTGCGCCCCGTGCGGATGGCGATGTCGGACACCTGGCTGATCAGGTCGGAGCGGACGGCGTCGTCGATGGGGCAGACGGGCGTCCGCCGCGTCCGGACGCAGTCGATGAAGTTGGCCTCGTGCCCCTCGCTGCGGGGCAGGTGCACGTCGCCCGGGCCGATCGTCGAGCTGGCCAGCGACTCCGGCTCGGTCACCAGCCCCATGTAGGGCAGCGCGACCCAGCCCTCCGTGCCGATGATCTGGGCGTAGTTGCCCAGCCCGGCCAGCCGCGGCTCCGTCTCCGGCGAGACGCCCCACGCCTGGAAGCTCATCGTCACGCCCCGGGAGAAGCGGATCGTCACGTCCCAGTCGATGACCGCGTCGTTGCAGCCGCCGGTCGGGATCACGCCCGTGCCCTGCACCTCCCACGTGCCCGCCCGGTGCGTGTCGAACGCCCACTGCAGCAGGTCCAGCGGGTGGGCCGCCCAGCCGGCGATGAACCCCAGCGCGTAGTCGCGAACGTGGTACCACCCGCCGCCGCGGTCGGGGCAGCCGGAGTACGGCCGCCATGGCGCCGGGCCGAGCCACATCTCGTAGTCCAGCCCGGCCGGGACGGGCTTGGGCGCGGTCGAGCCGCCGCGGGCGCTGTTGGGCGCCTTGACGCGGATCTCGCGGACCTCGCCGATGCGCCCGCTGCGGACCAGTTCGGCGCCGTGGCGGCACAGGCCCCAGGAGCGGGACTCCGCGCCGTACTGGAGCACGCGTCCGTGGCGACGGACGGCCCGCCGGCAGGCGAGGTCCTCCGCCACGCTGATGCCCAGCGGCTTCTCCACGTGCACGTCCTTGCCCGCCCTCGCCGCGGCGATCGTGATCGGCACGTGCCAGTGGTCCGGCGTCGCGATGCCCACCGCGTCGATGTCCTCGCGCGCCAGGACCTCGCGGAAATCGACGTACGCCTTGCAGTCGGCGTTGCCGTAGCGGGTGTCGACGGTCTTCTTGGCCTCCCGCCGCGCGCGGTCCCACACGTCGCAGACGGCCACCACCTGCCCGGCCGGGCAGGCGAGCTGCTGGCGGAGGTCCAGCCGCCCCCGCGGCCCCGTGCCGATATAGCCCAGCACCACCCGGTCGCTCGCGGCTGGCCGCCCCGCCCCGCCCAGCGCCGTCGAGGTCAGCACGTACGGCGCCGCCGCCGCGCCCCCCGCCGCCGCGAGGCTCTGGAGGAACCGTCTGCGTGTCCACGTTCGGCCCTGCGCTGATCTCATCGCCCGCTCCCGCAAGTTGGACGCACCTCGTCTCGGCCGGTTCCCCCGCCCCGGCGACCCAACGCCGGTCCCACAGCCGCCACCGCCCCCGATTCTACGCCCCCCGGCTCCGCCGGCAAGGCCCCCGTACGCCGAACTCGACCGGCTCCGAAAAGAACCGCAGCAGGGCCTCCCGCGTCGTGCAGACCTGCCCGCCGAAGCCCCGGCGAAGGCGGGTCTCCCGCCCGACACGGACGTACTCCGCGAGGAAGACGCCCCGCAACCCCTTGCGGCACCAGCGCCAAAGCGTACAGATGGCCGGGCGCTTGCCGTTAACCGTCGGGAGGGCCTTCGTGGCCTCGGTGAGCGTGATGAGCTGCTCGTCAGGGCCGATCCGCCGCCGAATCCCGCCTGCCTGCCCGTTCGACAGGCTCGTCTGGTTCGCTGGATCGCTCATGCATGCGAATCTAGCGGGG
>CAZXOC010000045.1:31361-31958 GCA_964642165.1 uncultured Planctomycetaceae bacterium
GCGCTTTCTGCGTCGCTTTTGGCCATTTCCAAGGCTTGGCGGAGGCGTCTGGCTGGTTCCGAGAGCACCGGCCAGTCGCGAGCCAGCTGGCGCGCAAGCTGGTTTGCCCACTCGCACGACGAGTGACCTCGGGTAAGGCATCTGCGCCAGGCGGGTCTCTCTGTGCTACCCCCTTGAGAATGACGGGCGAAGCAATATGATGGCTGGCAAGCAGTCCACCTAGGTCCCGGGCTAGCTTGTCCTCACCACCGGAGCGCTTGGGAGCGACCGACGGGGATGGTCAGCCCGGTCTGTGGGGGACGATGAAGTGGACCTGATTGGTCGGACCGATAGAGACCATGGAAAGGCCGAGTTCTTGCGCGGCATTGCAGGTGACCTCCGGCGCTTGGGGTTCAGGGCAAGTGCCAGGAGTCTGCCAGATCGCCTCGTCTTCTCCTGCCCGCTCCACAAGCTCTCTTCCTCGAAGACGAGGAACATCTTTACGGAGATCAGGACACAGCAACTTCGGAGTTCAGCTCGTTTCGTTCGGGGCGTTGAACAAGAGAGCGTCCAAGATCTTCTCATCAGAGGCAGCGACGTGGATCCCTCTACAATCGA
>CAZXOC010000045.1:31970-34649 GCA_964642165.1 uncultured Planctomycetaceae bacterium
CGCGGGTCGGCCGTCGAGTGAACTTCCTGGTCTTCGACGCGGGGCAGTGTCGGAAGGCACTCATCGGCGTGTTTGGCTTGGCAAGCCCGGTCTACACCATCGGGTGTCGGGATTGCCTCTTCGGCTGGACTGGCAACTCTGCGAAGAAGAATGACGGGTTGAGGCGAACCATGGACGTTGCCGTTTGCTCTGCCGTCCCTCCCTACTCCTACATCCTCGGCGGCAAGTTCCTCGCATCGCTCGCGGCCTCTGCCGCCACAGCCAAAGCCTTCAGGACGAGGTACCGAACATCCCTGCTTGCTCTAACCACGACCTGCGCCACGGGGCTCCACGCCCCCGTTTTCAACAGGATCATGCTGCGACGCGGCGGCCTGTATCGACGTGTCGGTGCGACGTCAGGCTTCACTACGTCACTGTATTCGCCCGGAACCCTAGCGTCCGCGCGGCAACTGCTCGCCAGTCTTGACATTGCCGGTCTCCGTGAACTCGAGAGATGGAATGCGGTGAGGGTGCTGAGGACGGCCCTCGAGAAATGCGGAATCCAGGCTGATCCCCTCCTTCGACTGGGTAGACCCAAGGGTGTGTACGTCGCTCTTCTCTCCCACCGGAGCCTTCCGGCTCTGCGCAACGGTAGGAGCCCGAGGTGCGACGACTACCTCACCTTCGAGGACTGTTGGTCGTATTGGCGTTGTGTACTCCTGCCAAAGCGATTGTCAAGAGACGACATAAGGCGCCGTGTGGGTACGTTTGCTCCCCGCCGCATCATGCTGACGAGCGTGCTGTCTCGTATGGGTGCTGAGCCATGAAGCCAGAGAAGAAGCAAAGAGTGTGGGTGATCTTCGACACTTGCACGAAGCCGCAGTACTACCAAGATGTGCACAACATCCTTGCTCTGCCCAGGGATGCGGTGATGAGGTACGAATACCGAGAACAGCACATCTCCGATGAAGCAATGGCAGCCATCCGAGCGGGGGAACCCAGGCCATCCCGGGTTCTTTTCGTGTATGCTCAATCACCGCAGTACGACCAAGGAGGAACGCCCCCTCAGAGCGATGTTCCTCTTGACTACAGGAAAGCGCTCCTGGTTGGCACGCGACTCGGGAACATGCTCAATATCGTGCACGAAGGCAAGACGGTGTACTTCGATTTCAGCACCGTGGACTACCCGCGGCCAGACGGCCAGCTCCTTGGGAATGTGCTGGGGCCCATCATCGACAAAGGCGATGTTCCCTTCAGGAAGTGGGTGGCGCTCCTCGATACGAAGGAAGGCTGGGAGAGCATACTGGAAGGAGCGCCGGAAACGAACTGGGAGGGAATTGTCGAAGTGCTGGACGAAGCCCCGTCGCAGTTCGTGGGGGATCTCTTCTGGCGCATCAAGCGACTTAGGCGTCGCCCGTCTGGCCGGGAGTTGATACCCCGACAGGTCAGAGAGGACGAAGCAGGCGGCGCAGCGAAGGAAACAAGAGAGGTCAGCTTCGGCTACCACTTGAAGGAGGATGACGAGGCGTCTATTGAGGTCGTCACCCACTCCGGCGCTGGCAACCCGGAGCGCAGAGCACGCTACACGCACCGGGTCACAATCGAGGCCAGCGAGCAGTGTCCGGTAGACATCATCGGACCTGACTACTTGGACATGCGTCCACACTCGGCAGACCTTATAAAGGTAAGGGTCAGCAGAGAAGCAAGTGTGCTTGCACGCCAAGGCACGGTGTCATTGCTTTCGCCGGAGACCGAGGGCGGATATCCTGTCGGACCGAGGATCACGCTGGTGTTCACGGCCCAGAAGCGTTTGTGGGAGACTACCGCTGGGTTTCTCTGCCTCATGGGCTCCGTGGCGGCCCATCTCACCAGCGGGCAAGTCATCAAGGACGACATGTGCCTCGGCGTCTTCCTGGGCCTCACTGCGGCCGTACTGCTGGGTCTGGGCGTCCTTACTATGACGAACAGGTTGCCGATCAAGCTGCGGTAGGCAGGAGCGGCCGAAGAAGGTCATGCATGAAGGCGTTGACGGTACGACAGCCATGGGCGCAGCTCATAATGCAGGGAGTTAAGGTGATCGAGGTGCGTACTTGGCTTCCGGATCCCCTTGGTCGAGTCCTAGTTCACGCGGGCAGCAAGCTCGAGGAGGAAGCTTGCACGAGACTAGGCATCACGAGTGAACGTCTAGTTACGGGAGCTATCCTGGGATCTGTGGAGATAGTGATGTTATTGAATTCACACCTTGCTCCTGGGAGCAACTGCGTTCCCTGACCCTGGAAGCTGGCCCGTTGTGTGGTCGCCTACTCGGCTGGAGGCTCCGAGGCCCTATCCCTTTGGAACGGCCACTGCCCTGGCGGGGAAGCCTTGGCCTCTTCGACGTGCCGGACGAGATCATCCCCGAGGTAGTCAGATTTGGCCCTCCCACCCACACATGAGCAGTCCGGGAGCACCAGAATGTGCGTAGCCTGTTACGGTGGAATGCCGCGCGTGGAACGGTTCCGCGAGTTGACGGATCGGGCGCGGGAATTGCGCGAGTGGCAACCCATGCCGAATGGGCCGACGCGCGAGTTCCTTGGCAGGGCCCGCGAAGCTGACCGAATGAGATGGCTCAGCGGGGCCCAGTGGGGCAATCCCGTGGCATCAGAGGCCTGCCTTGCGAACGTCTTCGGGCACCGGGACCCGACCGCCGGGCTGACGCTG